>NZ_CALPCV010000015.1:0-60230 GCF_943193095.1 Parasutterella muris
AAAAGCCAAGAAGGATGTTGACTTTAATCGGCCTGCTGAATATATGAAGAGCGAAATTTCTTCTCACGGTCCTTATTACATCGTAGAGCAGAAAGCTAGGTTTGCTACAACTATGGGCGGATTAGTCACTGACGGCAAACTCAATGTTGTGCGCCAAGACGGTAGTACTATTGGTAATCTATACGCCGCTGGTGAGTTGGTTGGGGGCACAATGGGAGATGACTCTCCTGCAGGAGCCAATGTCGGTTGGGCATTAACCAGCGGTAAATTTGCAGCTGACCGTATTGCTGACCAAATTAAATAATAACTATCCAGTTAGCTTAAAGGACCTTGTGAGATCCGCACAAGGTCTTTTAATTTCTCCTCTTGGAAACAAAATAAACAAAAAGAGGTTAGGACTGGGCTGCATTTTTACCGCTAATACGCCCCATGACTAAACAATTTGCCAGCGAACCTCCGCCGATTCTGTCTTTTCCGAAAATACCCCCGACAACTTCTCCGGCTGCAAATAAACCGCGAACCGGCTTGCTCTCCTTGTCCAGCGCTCGGGCCTTTTCATCGGTCGCTAGTCCGTCCAGACTCGTGTGGACATAAATCTTTTCTTTTCCCCAGTAGAAAGGTGGCTTTTCAATCTTTTGTGTAAATACCGTTTTCCCGAACTTATCCCTTCCAACTTCAACGGATTGGTTATATTCCTCTAAAGTTTTAAGAAGCCTTTGTTCTGGAATTCCCATCCCCTCCGCCACCTCTCGGATAGAAGAAGCTTTCTTAACAATTCCGCTCAGTAGTTTGACACCAAGGGTGGCGCCCTTCTTAGACTGAGTATCTGTTATGACTGTAAATTCAGGCTTCGGCCATTCTAAAAGGACTTCTACAATCTTATGCCACGGAAGATTTTCGTCGACAAATCTCTCTCCGTCTGCATTTAAATAAATATCGCCTCCCGCATAGTCGAGCACCCGGCCGCCCCAAAAAGGAACAATCTGATATCCATTCCCGTAAGTAAGTTTTAAACCTATTTTTTCTCCGATATCTAATGCGTCTCCGTCTGCACCATCCCAAGTATTTCCCCATGGATTAGCACTGGTTTTTAGATTGATTCCGAGACGACGATCATAAGCAACCCGGCGAAGAACATTAGCAGTCGAACCACCAGTTGCTAAAACTAAAGACTTTGTCCTAAAAGATCTATCTCCTTCTGGAGTACTTGCCAAAAGAGACCAGCCTTCTGCGTTTGGAATTAACGCTTGAAGTCGATGTTCAAGAAAAATCGGGATATTTTGGCGTATACGGGCATGGTTTAAGATCATGACATAACTTCTGCCGGCTGAATTTCCCGGCATTGCAAAACCCCTAGCGCGTAAGCCAGATTTAGCCTGAAACGGTTCTCCAAAAACTATGCCCTTCGCCTCCAACCAGTTCAATCCCTCTTCCGAATGGAGGGCGATTTGTTCCAAAATTTTGAGATTTCCAATTTCCCCGCCCAATTCATAGGCATCTTTGACGAAAAGATCGATGCTGTCTAGAAGACCCGAACTACGTCGCTGATCTTCTCGGATCATGGCAGAAATGGTCCCGCTGGAAAAAAGAGTGTGCCCTCCTATTAAAGGTCCTTTTTCCAAAATCAATACTTTTTCTGCACCATTTTCTTTTGCAGATAATGCTGCGCAGAGACCGGCCATTCCACTTCCGACAACGATAACATCCCATCCAGGTTCTTTCGAGAAGACTACAGGAAAGTATCCTAGTGAAGTGTAGAGAGGGAAGTAAGTAATTAAACTCCTTCTTGAAATCATGGGGCCTTCTCCTTGAAAACATCCCCTGGCACATTCTGCAGCCATTGATAAGCTTCCAAACGCGATCGCACTCCCAGTTTTCCGTATGCATTTGAACAATGCATTTTTACCGTTTCGTGTCCGATTCCCAGCTGATTACCAATTTCTCGGTTACTAGCCCCTTTGGCTGCAAGCACAATGACATCCTTTTCCCTATTCGTCAAAGAATTGAACATTTCTGCAAGCCTTTCCTCTTCTTTTGTCTTCCTCCAGTATTGTTGCGATCTTTCGCAAGCTTTGGAAACAGATTCTCGAAGTTTAAGAGGATCGCCTCGTTTTTCGAAAAAATCTACGGCTCCATATTTCAGGGTGTAAACGGCTGTTTCGATGTCTCCGTGACCTGTCAAAAAGATAATAGGTAACTTATTGCCTCGTACATAAAGCGCTCGCTGCAATTCAAGCCCCGTCATCCCAGGCATTCTAATGTCGAGCACAAGACAGCCTGGGACACGGGGATCGTCTTCTTTCAAAAAGCGAACCGGGTCAGCCCAATCTCTAACCTCGTACCCGCACATGGATAAAAAGAGCTTTTGGCTCTCTCTGAACGCGTCGTCATCATCAACTAAACGAACAAGCGGAGAAATTTCGGACATAGACTTTCTATCCTTCTATTTGAGCGGCCTGATTTTCCGACAAAATGTCGAATCTTAGTATTGCCTTTAATTTTTTATCGATTAATTGAAAACTTAAAGAAGCGCCGTGACGGTCGCAAATGCCGCGGCAAATGCTCAGCCCAATTCCAAGGCCAGTGGTTTTTGTAGAGACGGAATAACTCTTCTCGTTAATCATTTCCAGTTCAGACTGAGACATTTGAGGGGCAGGATTTTCGATCTCACACAAACATTGTTCTGCTTTTGTGTCTGTTGATATCTTAACGTGAATCGTGCTGAGGGCATCGTCAGATATATTATTCAATGCATCAACAGCGTTCCGAAGTAGGTTTAAGAAAAGAATTTGCAGCTCCAACGCGTTTCCTTTGATTGGGAGATTGCACACCGGCAGATCAAAAACAATTCGGTTTTCCAATTGTCTTCCACGCTCAGCAATCAAAGACCTTACAGACTTTTTAAGCAGTAGGGCTAAATCACAATCTTCTTGGCTCGAATAATTATTTTTGGCGTAACCCCTTACACGATCAATAATTTTTGAAATTGTTAAAATTTGCGCATCAATACCATCGAGAGCCTTTTGTTTCACATCTTGAGAAAAAGGCGTTTGGGATGTATCTTCCATCCTCAGAAGCGTCGCATAGGTTCTAATGCTCCCTAATGGAGAGCTGAGTTCGTGGGCAATCATTCCGCTCATCTGCTGCACAATGGAACGTTTCTCGTAGGCATTCAGGGCTTTTCTGACTTTTATTGCTTTAGCTTCAAAATTGTCTTTTTCCAGAAGTGCATTGGCAAGCATTGCCGTACGTCTTTTGATAAGAACGTTCAAACGAAGTTCATTCAATAGTAGGAATACGAATAACAGAAGTACAAACCAAACTGCTTCTTTATGCCGCTCGTACAATGCAGCCGGGGTAAAGTCCCGAAGATACCGGTATGGTCCTTCTCTCAGTCGCTCAAACAATTCCATAATTCGTCGATCAGTGACATTTGGAACCCAATGGCGACTTAAATTTCCATCGGCTTTATACAAAGCAATCATCAGGTCTTTAACTTCTTCGCGCGGCGTACCTTCCGCCGCCCACAGACTGATATCCGGGAATAAATCTGTGGAATGCCGGCAGTTAAGCGGAGAATCTTCTTTTTGATGAATAATTCGAATCAAGCCTTTCTTGATCAAACCTTGTTCTTCAAGGTTTTCTAAAAGACAAGCAGGAATAATTCCGACATCAGCTTTTTTGTTGAGCAATGCGCTTAGGACGTCAGGATACGCGTTATTACTGAAGGATATTTTCGAAAAAAAGTGCTCGTCGTCGTAATGATTCTTTTTTAACTCATTACGAACACTCAGCCAACTGTCGATTGCATTCGGAAGCCCGCTCTGTGCTGTTTTATTCCGAAGATCAGCAAGAGATACGAGGTCTTTCCTGTCATTCAGCACTGCGAGTGCTGCGCCTACAGATTGTTCAGGATCTCTGCTCTTGAGATTGATTCGAGTGGCAACTTTATAGGTATTTAATGCTGGAGAGCCGTCTATAGTGGCAAAAAAACCCGTCGGAGCCAAAATAAAATCTGGTTTATCTTTTCTCAAAGCGTCCAGACCGTCAGCAGCTGAAAATGTTACGGTTGCTATGCGATATGCAGGAAGACTTTTCCTGAGCTCAGAGAGCATTTCTTGAAGTTCGATAACGTCTTTTGGATTTACTAGAGTATCTGGGATGCCAATCGTAAAAGGAGGCTGTGTTTTTTCTATCGCAGCACCCGCGGCAATCGCTTGAACTCCAAAGAAATGATAGCAGAATAATCCAGCGACAAAAAACAGCTTGCTGACCACTCCCTTCTTTACCAATAAGGAAGCGACGATTCTGAAAAAAAACATTTGACGCAGAGGGAGCTCAATCATTTTTGTTTTTTCCACCCAGTCGGGGGTATCAGGAAAAATATTCTAATTTCAAAATATTGCTATACGAGATCAATCAATCTCAGTTTTAAATTCTATTAGGAGTTCATAAGATGCAAAAAGCCAAACTTTCCCTTATCGCAGCCACTCTTCTTCTTCCCGCATTCGCCCTGTCCGCCTATGCAGCAGATTTTGTACGTCCCATGCCTTCTCAGCCGATTCAAGCCGGTCCTACGTTACTGGGTGGTGAACAGCCCGTTATCTGCTCTCCCCTTGTAGGGAAAAATTTTGAAGACATCAAGACAGAAGCAAAAACGGTAAAAGCTCTGAATCCGGACATGGTTGAAGTTCGTGCCGATTATTGGGACTTCATAGAGGATACTGACAAAGCTATTGAAGCTCTCCAAGCGATTCGCAATATTATCGGTGATACACCAATTCTTCTGACCGTTCGCGTTGCGGAAGAAAGAGGTTTCAAAAAAGTTGATCAAAAATCGAAGTTTGCTTTTTACAAGAAAGCAGCTGCTCTCAAGCTTCCAAATTTAATTGACGTCGAACTGGTGTACGGAGCAGATACTATTAAAAATCTCAAGAAGGATTTAAATGGAGTCCCCGTTGTCGTGGCTTATCATGATTTAAAAGGTACTCCGAGCAGTGAAGAAATTGCTAACATTCTTAAAAAAGAAATTGATGCCGGCGGAGATGTTGCCAAAATCGTCGTGAAACCAAACTCTCAAGCTGATGTTCTTCGCTTCCTCAACGGAACGCTTGAATTTAGAACAAAGAACCCTGCTCATCCCGTTATTGCTTCAGCCAGCGGTCAGGAAGGAAGAATCACACGTTTAGCTGGGGGCCTCTTTGGTATTGATTTGACGTTTGCTTCAGGTGTTAAAGGTTCGAATCCCTGGCAGATGCCAGTTCAGACAGTACAAGAGATTAACAAGGTCATCTATCCTGTCACAAAGAAGTAATTTTTTCCTCCGGAATATCGAGTATCAAGTTAGATTAACACGACGTGGAGACGCTCTGGCTCAACGGTCGGAGCGTTTTCCTGTGCTTGGTCTGGGAAGGTCCTATAGGGTACATGTCCCGAACCCGTCTGCAGTGGGCAACGGTTAGCGATACGCAAGGTGTGCGCTGTGATGTGTAGGCTGCGAAGCGGATAGCAAATCTCTGAGCTACAGGAAGCGTCTCAGGCAGACGGAGAAGGTGAGGCTGGGGGTGCTTAAGCCTAGAGTCTAGTCCATTGAAGGAATATCTGGACGTAAACTCGAAAGCAGTATGGGGTGAAAGAGCCTGCACTTACTCGGGGAGGCCCACTAGGCCGACCGGGTAGTAACAACGAATGACAAGGAGCAGAAATTACATAGTACCCAAGAGCAGGAGAAAGGCCATGGAATATGTGAAGGATGAAGACATGTGCTTTGTTGACCTTTAGTTAAGAAAATTCTTTGAGATGCTCAACTACAGCAAACTCATCTGCTCTTATCTGAAAAGGACGCCATAATGGACCTCCCTGAGTATCTCTCGAGCGATGCTTTAAATCAAATATCTTCGAAACGGACTAACCTTGGTGAAGTGTTTCATTTTCGTAGAGACTGGAAAGAAGTAAGGTTTCAGCTGGAGGCTCACTAGACTGCAGAGTGCGGAAAACTCGCTATTGTTCAAAAAAATACATTAGTTGTTATTCTGCATAACGGCTCAAAAATATAAGTTTCGGAGAGAACGGCTTTGATCAGTTTTGAGTAGGCAACGGCAGAAATCTTAATAAGCAGTTTGTTTATTTCCGACTCCATATTCATGAGGGGCTTGTGCTAAGAAAGGACGAACTTATCCTAGGTTCGGAAGAAGCAGAAAAAAGTGTATTCCTTTTGATAAAAATCAAATTACTCGAGCAGTTCTAAGGCAGAGAATTCATTTGAAACAACAATGAATCCACTCATGACCAAGGAGCAAACAAAATGACTACATCTCGTCGTTCTTTCCTCAAAGCTTCTGCCTTTGCATCATTAGGAGGAGCGCTCGGCGCTACCTCTTCAGTTCATGCAGCCGATGAAGCGACACTCAAACTTCCCTCGAAATGGGATGCTGAAACTGAAGTTCTGGTTGCCGGATCAGGTATCGCAGGTATGTCAGCTGCGATTTCCGCTATGGATAAAAATGCCAAGGTTTTGGTTCTGGAAAAAGGTAAAAATTATGGCGGCTGCGCGATCATTAATGGCGGCATTATCGCTCTGGGCGGCGGCACTCGCACGCAAAAAGAACACGGCGTGGAGGATTCGCCCGAGCTCTTGTACAAGAAGCTGACAAACCCGCTTCACCACGAGTACCGTAAAAACACTCCCGAACTTATTGCGAAATACTCTACATGGTGTCCGGGAACACAGGTTTGGCTTGAGGAGCACGGTGTCCGCTTCCTTTCGACATTCACAAAACCCGGTAAATACGACTCTCAGCACCATGAGTCTTACCATCACATTTGGTGGAGCGACAGCGGCGACGGCGGAAGAAAGCCTCAGCCGAGCGGCGGTTTCATGACTGGCCGCGGCATCATGATGCCGTTCTACCAATATTTCACAGGAAAAGGTGGCCAGATTCTGTTAGAGCACAAACTTCTCGACGTATATGTTTCTCCTGAAGGCGCGGTAATCGGAGCTAAAGTTCAGAAGCCTGACGGCGGAATCATGAATATCAAGGCTTCCAAAGGAGTTGTTCTTGCAGGCGGTTCTTGGAAGGCCAATCCTGAACTTCGTCGTTTGACGGATCCGAGATTCACAGAAAATATGATTTCCACCGGTTATCCGTTTGTTGCGCCGGACGGTAGTGCCATTCTTGCAGGTGTACGCGCCGGCGGTATGCTTGTTGGCGATCGCTGTGAAGACACTCCGCATCTGAGAAGAAAATTTGGTACGGCTCACTATGGCTTCCCGAAAGGCAGCAAATACGGCGCTCCGGGTCTTGGCATCTCGGGTCCGCGCTGGGCAGAAGTTATTTTCACCAACAAGAGCGGCGACCGTTTTGTGAAGGAAGTCGATAAGGCAAATCTCGGCGGCTACTCTTTCTACGATGTCGCTCTGGCTCAGCCTGATCAATTCCTCTGGACAGTCTTTGACGATGCCACTGCCAAGAAATATCACTGGGATACCAAGGCTCCGACATGTGAAGAGAACTATGCGTTTACAGCGAATAGTCTTGCCGAACTTGCGAAGCTGACCAATCAGCCCAACCTTGAAAAGACAGTTGCTCGCTACAACACGTTCGTTGACGCAAAGAAAGATGGCGATTTCGACAAGCCTGCAGAAAGTCTGACGAAAAAGATCGAAACCGGTCCCTTCCATGCGGTACGTCTCGTACTCTGCGTGCATAACCTTACAGGCGGTCTTGCGATCAATGATAATGCCCAGGTTCTTGGTCAGGATATGAAACCGATCAAAGGCCTTTATGCAGCAGGCGAAAGCGCCGGCGGTCTTTATGTGGGCAACGGCATGCCTCGTGCCATCATGCCGGGCCGCTGGGCCGGTGAACACGCAGCCGGAAATTAAACGTCTTTAGAAAGCAAACAGCCCGGCGGCAGCGCTGCCGGGCGCAAATGAAACAGCCATGAAATATTTTGCAGTTATGATTCTTCTTGCCTGCTCAGTTTTTTCAGCTCAAGCGGCAGAAGAGATGATGAAAAAAGAGCAGTGCTTGGCTTGCCATGGTCCGACGTTCGATGACCTGATCAAGAAAAACGTTCAAGCCAACTCTGACAGCGGTCCCGTCAATCCCCATGTGTGGATTCCTCATGCAGGAGGTCCGGACAAGAACGCGACAGAGTGTATTGATTGTCATGCGCAGCACTCAATGCCTCCAAAGCCCGGCTACAAAGATGAATCGGCATCTCTTGAGCCTTGTTACGCATGCCATCATAATTACCAGCTGAAGAAGTGCTCTTCTTGTCACGGCGGTTAAACTAAAGTGAAGATGCTGCGGAAAATTCTTATCCTCCTACTCTTGATTCCCATCGTCGGCTTCTCCGAGTCTTCTGAGAAGCCGATCACTATTGGTCTGATACATTTCTCCGCGCCCCTTAGCAACGATATGGACTTTTCTCCGAGTCTGAAGCATCTTCAAAAAGTCTTCGCGCCGAGGAAAGTTATTGCGAAGGTCTACAGCTCCGCCGATCTGGAGAATGCGGTTAAAGAGGGGAAGATCGATTTCTTCTACGCAAGTTCCGGATTTTTCTATCGAATGCTGAGGTTTGGTGCCCGTGACATTGCGACGGTGGTCACAAACGAGAAGCCGGAGCCTAACTTCGGGACAGCAGGCGCATTCATCACGAGAAGGGACAGAACCGATATTAAGACTCTGGAAGATATGCGCGGCAAAACCTTCGCGGCCAATTATGAATCGGCCTTTCACGGGTATCGGATTGGCATAGCGGAGTTGGTGAAACACGGCTACGACCCGAAGAAATTTTTTCGTCGACGCATTTTGTCGGAGAGTCAGCGCATAAACTGCTGGACGAAGTTATTTCGGGCCGGGCGGAAGTTGCCTTCATCAGGGCCTGCTGGCTTGAAGAACACGAGTACCAAAACATTGCAGTGTTCGACAAAATCAAAGTTGTAGCGCCCAGACCTGGAAAGATTGCTTGTCTGCACTCTACGAGCGCATACCCCAACAACACTTTCGCTGCGACATTCAGCGTTAAGTCTGAATTGGCCCGCCAGGTCGCGGTTGCATTACTTTCCATGAAACCGGGACCGACCGGTCAGCATTGGTCAATAGCGACAGACTTTAAACCGGTGGACGAATTGTACAAATCTCTTCGCGTAGGGCCCTATGAATATCTGAATCAATGGTCGGCAAAGCGCGTTCTGAAAGAGTTTTGGCCGATCTTTGCCATTATTATCCTTGGCGTTTTAGGTTTGATTGTCCACAGCTGGCGCGCTCAAAAGCTTATCGATCGCGCAACGAAGCGGCTTTTAGCGGCGGAAAGGACGAGACGAGAGGTAGAAAAACGCGCACAGGAGCTGACCGCCAAGATGGAAACAGAGCAGAAATTGAATCTGGTTGCTCAGCTTTCGTCGATGTTTGCTCACGAAATGAATCAGCCGCTTGCTGCCTGCAAGTATTTTGTGGACGGATTAAAAACGCTGCTTAGAAACAAAACCGCTATCAGCGATTCGGTGCTTCTTTACAGCGTCAGCAATATGGACAAGGAGTTAGGCAGAGCCTCGTCAATTGTTAATAAGGTTCGCGAGTACTCCAAACAGACGGCATCCCGGGATTCAAAAGTGGATATTTCTTCGATCCTTCATGAAATCTGCCAAACATTGACAGTTAAATTCCCTGAGGCGACTCTCCATACTCCTGACATTGAAGAGAGCGTATTTATCGAGGCTGATGCGGTTGAAATTGAGATCCTAGTTTGGAACTTAGTGAAGAATGCGCTCGAAGAGTGTTCTGCGGTTAAAGGGGCTACGGACATTCGACTGAAAACCGCCGGAGAGACGGCTTGTCTGACAGTCTCAAATGAAGGGCGAAAGATGTCTGAATAAGACGTGAAAAATTTATCTCTTAATGTCTTAAAGAGTGATAAGCGCGAAGGTCTGGGATTGGGACTGAAAGTGGTTCATTCAATTCTTGAAGCAATGAACGGCACGATTGATTTTCGAGCGAATGACAATGGCGGTTTGACTGTCAAAGTTTGCTTTGGCTTATGGAAAGAGGAAAGCGATGGCAACGGAAGACAAGATTAAATCTCGTTTCCTGGTACGAATTGTTGACGATGATCCCGGCGTTCTCACGGGGCTGCAGTTTCTTCTGACTTGTTTAGGATGGAAGTCGGTCGGGTACTCGAGCGCCGCTGAGTTTTTAGAGAAGGACAACCGCGATATTGCCGGTGTCGTTTTATTGGATATTCGTATGCCGGGGATGTCGGGGCTTACTCTTCAGCAGAAGCTGATTGAGGAAGCCTGTAAGCTTCAAATTGTGATTATCACAGGACATGCCGACGTAGATACGGCGGTACGAACATTGAAGCGAGGCGCATTTGATTTTTTAACGAAGCCGGTGACCTCTGAAAAACTTGAAGCTGTTCTAGACGAGTGTGCAAGGAAATATCTGGCAAAGGAGTCCGGACTTTCAGCTCGGGAGCTGATTGAGATATTTAATGAGCTCAGTGTCCGAGAGAAAGACATTTTGAATCTTGTTGTCAAAGGGCTCACTAGTCGTCAGATTGCGGAACGGCTAGGTCTTTCAGAGCGGACCGTGCAGGGACATCGATTAAATCTTTCGAAAAAATTTAATGTTCACAGCAAGAGTGAACTGCTGGCTTGTTTAGGTGTCATTGAAAAGGCGCTATCGCCGGGAAACTGAAAGAGCCTTCATCACAGAAAGCTTGAGGAAGAGCGTCTCCGGAGTCCGGAGACGCTGCAATGATGGTCATATACGATAAATTAGGGACGCAGAAGACCGATCCTTCCCGGATCAACAATGGACGTCTAGAAAGCAGGTCTTCTTTACTTTCCTTATAAACCCTTCCAATAATGGGTCTTCCTCTTCTGCTACTTCCCTTATAAACCCTTCCAATAATGGGAACGCTGGCCTCGGAGATCCTTATAAACCCTTCCAATAATGGGCGCAATGTCGTTATCAACCCTTATAAACCCTTCCAATAATGGGCGTAATAAGAGCAGCGATCCTTATAAACCCTTCCAATAATGGGTTCTCTGTTTGCATATGTTCCTTATAAACCCTTCCAATAATGGGTCGGCACTCCAGATATAACCTTATAAACCCTTCCAATAATGGGGCACGGAATTGGATGGTAACCTTATAAACCCTTCCAATAATGGGAGACTAGCAAATATCTATTTGAAAGTCAATTATAAAAGTATAATAAATTTGTTTAATATGTGATTAAACTTGATAGAAAATATATTAAAAAGTTAAATAAATATGGACCAGGGAAATCAAACAATCGAAAATCAAACAATCAATTGCGATCAGCATCCGGATTTTCTTTGGACATGGAAATCAAACAAGCGAGGAAGCCGAGTTAGCGTTTGGTTGCCGTATTTTTCACAAGCGAAGAAAATCCCAAGAAGTAAAAAATGGTCCGTGGCATATAACGGGGGATCGATCGAGTTTGACTTAAAAGAGACGGATCTCATCATGTTTTACGGCGCAACAGGTGAACTGCCGCTTGAGTTTCTAGATGATGCTTCTAAAAATGGAGTCATGATCCTCATCCATAGACGAAATGTGTTGCAACCTTATGTTTTTTATCCTTCAGTTATAGGTGATGAGGAAGATATCCTCACAAAACAGATTCAATTTAGAACGAATGAAAGAAAAAGACTTTATATCGCAAAGACTCTTATTAAGAAAAGACTTGAGAATATGGGTTCAACGATACCGATCTCTGCGCCACTATTAAGACAGTTATCGGCGGCCAAAAGTATCGATGAGGTTAGAGCAATCGAAGCAAATACAACGGCGAGGTATTGGAATAAGTGGTATGAAAATCTGAATATCGAAACCACCAGACGGAAGGATCATCCAATTAACAGTGCACTAGACGCCGGTTCTAAGTTTATCTACGGAGTGATACTCCGCTGGCTTGTATTTCATCGATTTTCGCCAAATCACGGCTTCATGCATCAGCCAACATCTTATCCTTCTTTAGTTTATGACTTGATGGAACCTTTTCGATACATGATTGAGAACGTTTGTTCAGCGGCATGGAAAAGAGGAGAAAGGGAGAACTCTAAAATAGTTGCACTTTCACTGAGCTTTTTAAAAGAGGAGCTAGACAAACCCTGTTATGTTCCCGCAACAAGACAATATGTCAGAAAGAAAAACCTTCTTCATGGAGCCGTCTTGGCATTAAGGTCATATCTAATTGGCGATATGAGAAAGCTTGTTTTTCCTTCAGAGGGAGTACCCAATGGCGGTCGACCGATAAAGGCGTCCTACAAATTACCTGGCAGTATGTATGATGTAGGAAGGAAGCCTCCGGAAATTAAACAAAAAGACGAAATTTGCTTCGATGAAGTTTCGCAGGAGGAAAGTGAGGAATGAGAATTTGGAAGGCGCCGCCCATTCCTCAATCGGCGTCCCGGCACCAAGGTATGGATAAAGAATCAACTTCATCCTGAGGAAGTCGGGAGTTTCTGAAATTTATTCTAAGAAAAAAGGGGAAAAAATGCAAACAAAGAAAACACACCTTCATCTAATTTCAGCCAAGGCATCAAGAAAATATCGAAGAACGATTGCATGCTTATCTGATACAGCAAAAAAAGATCTGGAACGACGTAAGCAGTCGGGAGCGGCTGATCCCGCTCAGGAACTCAGTTGCTTGAAAACAATTAAATTTAAGTTAGAGGTTCCTGAAGGGTCGATGCTGCCGTCTTTTGACAGAATTTCGCAAATTTACAATGCCCTCGAGACAATAGAGAAGGGCTCCCTGTCATATCTTCTTTTTGCGTTAATTCTCTCTGGATTCAGAATTTTTCCAAACTCGTCTGCAGCAAAGACGTTTGCAAGCTCCTCTTGTTATAAAAACGATCAATTTGCATCCCAGATAAAAGAAATTTTCGGGGAAATGGTGAAAAATTTTATTCCTTCGGAACTTGAGAGTATTCTCAAAAAAGGCCGCAGAAAAAACAATAAAGATTGGACAGAGGAGAATATTAAGAGAGTCCTGAATAGCGAATTTGGTAGGAAAAATTCGGAAGGGTCTTCGGCCTTGTTTGATTCCTTTTTAAGCAAATTTTCACAAGAATTGTTCCGGAAATTTGATTCATGGAACGAGGTCAATAAGAAATATCTGGAGGCTGCGGAATTGCTGGATAGCATGCTCGCCTCATACGGACCATTTGATTCCGTTTGCAAGATGATTGGAGACTCTGATTCTAGAAACTCGTTGCCAGACAAAAGTACGATTGCTTTTACAAACAATGCTGAGATCACAGTAGACATCGAATCATCAGTAATGCCCTATATGGCAATTGCGGCTTTGTTAAGAGAATACCGTCAAAGCAAATCAAAAGCAGCACCGGTTGCGTATGTTCAAAGCCACTTAACAACGACGAATGGCAATGGCTTGTCATGGTTCTTTAAATTCGGCCTCGATCTCATCAGAAAGGCTCCGGTATCTTCAAAACAATCAACTTCAGATGGCTCGAAGTCTCTTCAAGAGCTATTTTCTGTGCCGGACGATAAATTAGATGGGCTAAAGTTTATTAAGGAGGCTTGTGAAGCCCTTCCAGAAGCTTCTTTGCTTTGTGGAGAAAAAGGAGAACTGCTGGGGTATCAAGACTTCAGAACTTCTTTTGCCGGTCATATAGACAGTTGGGTTGCTAACTACGTAAATCGCCTTTTTGAGCTCATAGAATTAGTAAATCAATTACCGGAGTCAATTAAGCTTCCTTCAATACTTACGCAGAAGAATCATAATCTTGTTGCATCCCTGGGACTTCAGGAAGCAGAAGTTAGCCATTCGTTGGAGCTGTTTGAAGGTCTTGTTAAAAATGTTCGTCAAACTTTAAAAAAATTGGCAGGCATAGACATCTCGAGTTCTCCGAATGAACAAGATATAAAAGAGTTCTATGCATTTTCAGATGTGCTTAATCGGCTGGGTTCAATCCGAAATCAAATTGAAAATGCTGTTCAAACAGCCAAGAAGGATAAAATTGACCTTGAGTCGGCAATAGAGTGGAAAGAGTGGAAAAAGTTAAAAAAACTCCCGAAATTAAATGGTCTTGGCGGAGGAGTTCCAAAACAACAGGAATTACTTGATAAAGCGCTGGAGAGCGTAAAACAGATAAGACATTACCAACGGATCGATTTCGAGAGAGTAATCCAGTGGGCGGTAAACGAACATTGCCTGGAAACGGTTCCTAAATTTTTGGTTGATGCCGAAAAAAAGAAGATTAATAAAGAATCTTCTACGGATTTTGCTGCAAAAGAAAATGCGGTTCGCTTCCTACTTGAGGGGATCGGAGCAGCTGCTAGGGGAAAAACTGACTCTGTAAGCAAAGCTGCTTACAATTGGTTTGTTGTAAATAATTTCCTCGCCAAGAAAGACCTGAATCGCTATTTCATTAATTGTCAAGGATGTATTTATAAACCACCTTACTCGAAACGTAGGAGTTTGGCGTTTGCTTTAAGAAGCGACAATAAAGACACGATTGAAGTTGTTTGGGAAAAATTTGAGACTTTCTATAAAGAAATTTCAAAAGAAATAGAGAAATTCAATATTTTTAGCCAGGAATTCCAAACATTTCTTCACTTAGAAAATCTGCGTATGAAACTTCTTTTGAGAAGAATACAAAAGCCGATACCAGCGGAGATAGCGTTTTTTTCTCTTCCACAGGAGTACTATGACTCCCTTCCTCCTAACGTAGCATTTCTTGCTTTGAATCAGGAAATTACACCCTCGGAGTATATAACCCAATTTAATCTATATTCGAGTTTCCTGAACGGTAATCTTATTCTGCTGCGAAGAAGCAGGTCTTATCTGCGAGCTAAATTTAGTTGGGTGGGTAATAGTAAACTTATCTATGCGGCAAAAGAAGCTAGATTATGGAAAATTCCCAATGCATATTGGAAATCGGACGAATGGAAGATGATCCTAGATTCTAATGTGCTGGTGTTTGATAAAGCCGGCAATGTTCTTCCGGCACCGACCCTGAAAAAGGTGTGTGAACGTGAAGGTGATCTGAGGCTTTTCTACCCACTTTTAAGACAACTCCCCCATGATTGGTGCTACAGAAATCCCTTTGTGAAGAGCGTGGGCAGAGAAAAAAACGTCATTGAAGTTAACAAAGAAGGGGAACCTAAAGTTGCTTCGGCTTTACCGGGATCTTTGTTCCGACTGATAGGTCCTGCACCTTTTAAATCTCTGCTGGATGATTGTTTCTTTAATCCTTTAGATAAGGACCTACGGGAATGCATGCTTATTGTCGATCAGGAAATAAGCCAGAAGGTAGAAGCTCAGAAAGTGGAGGCCTCATTGGAATCATGTACTTATTCAATCGCAGTCCCGATTAGATACCACTTAGAGGAACCGAAGGTATCCAATCAATTTGAAAATGTTTTGGCTATTGATCAGGGAGAAGCCGGACTTGCATATGCGGTGTTCTCTCTTAAGAGTATTGGTGAAGCGGAAACCAAGCCAATTGCGGTCGGTACAATCAGAATTCCGTCCATTAGGCGATTGATTCATTCTGTCTCGACTTACAGAAAAAAGAAGCAGCGACTGCAAAACTTTAAGCAAAATTACGATTCAACAGCCTTCATTATGCGTGAGAACGTGACAGGAGATGTATGCGCAAAGATTGTTGGTTTAATGAAGGAATTCAATGCGTTTCCAGTTCTGGAATATGACGTTAAAAATTTAGAGTCCGGAAGCAGACAGCTGTCAGCAGTCTATAAGGCTGTGAACTCCCACTTCTTGTACTTTAAGGAGCCTGGCAGAGATGCATTAAGAAAGCAGCTTTGGTACGGCGGAGATTCTTGGACTATTGACGGAATTGAGATTGTGACAAGGGAGAGGAAAGAGGACGGAAAAGAAGGGGTGGAAAAGATTGTTCCGCTGAAAGTTTTCCCCGGGCGTTCCGTTTCTGCTCGATTCACGAGCAAGACCTGTTCCTGCTGCGGGAGGAATGTTTTTGATTGGCTCTTCACTGAAAAGAAAGCGAAGACAAATAAGAAGTTTAATGTAAACAGTAAAGGAGAACTTACGACTGCTGACGGCGTCATTCAGCTGTTTGAAGCAGATCGATCCAAAGGTCCTAAGTTTTATGCGAGAAGAAAGGAGAGGACGCCCCTAACAAAGCCAATAGCAAAGGGCTCTTACTCTCTGGAAGAGATTGAAAGGCGTGTGCGCACAAATCTAAGAAGAGCCCCTAAATCCAAGCAATCGAGAGATACGAGTCAGAGTCAATATTTTTGCGTTTATAAAGATTGTGCGCTTCATTTTTCCGGCATGCAGGCAGACGAAAACGCTGCAATTAATATTGGGCGCCGGTTCCTTACTGCATTGAGAAAAAATCGCAGGAGTGATTTTCCTTCGAACGTAAAGATATCTGACAGATTGTTAGATAATTAAGGTGAGGGGCTAAATACAATAATATGACTGTATTTAGCCCCTAATTTATTTAGTAACTGTAGGGATTATGAGTTTTAGCCTTATAAACCCTTCCAATAATGGGTTGCGATTTGGCTTTTCTCCTTATAAACCCTTCCAATAATGGGGTTAACGATCATTTGGTCCCTTATAAACCCTTCCAATAATGGGCCGGCACTTCTATCTGGAACCTTATAAACCCTTCCAATAATGGAGAATAGCAAATATCATATTGATTGTCAATAAAAAATTAGAAAGTTTGATGCTAAATTGAAGAATAAATTAATTGGAAAAATGGATTAAAACACTACAAAGCATGAAGTTGAGGATTCGGCTATTTTCAGCCGAGAGCGTAGAGGTAAATTCTATCGCTGAGACGATTGACAATAAGAGTGTAGTTTAAGTTTCTCTCTAAAGGGAAAAGTGACAATTCTTCGGCTGCAAGAGACAAAAAGGATTGTCCTCATTGATTTACTTTAGGTAAAATTACCAGATTAGGGTTCTGTTGGACTCTTCTAACTTTCGGAGAAAAAAATGGCTCTTGTGTCGTTGCGTCAACTTCTTGACCACGCAGCAGAAAATAACTACGGTATTCCCGCCTTTAACGTCAATAACCTCGAGCAGGTTCAGGCCATTATGCAGGCCGCAAACGAGGTCAATGCTCCTGTCATCATGCAGGCTTCAGCAGGCGCTCGTAAGTACGCAGGAGAACGATTCCTTGAACACCTGATCAAGGCCGCTATTGAATCCTATCCGCATATTCCTGTTTGTATGCATCAGGACCATGGTCAGAGCCCGGCTGTGTGCCAGGGCGCAGTCGATCTTGGATTCTCTTCTGTCATGATGGACGGCTCCCTCATGAGCGACGGAAAGACAATTTCGACTTTCGAATACAACGTGAACGTGACAAAGGAAGTTGTCGGCTTTGCGCACAAAGTCGGCGTTTCTGTTGAAGGCGAACTGGGTTGCCTCGGTTCTCTCGAAACCATGAAGGGCGACAAGGAAGACGGACACGGCACTGACGCTGAAATGACTCGTGATCAGCTTTTAACGGATCCGGATCAGGCTGCAGAATTCGTCAAAGAAACACAGGTTGACGCTTTGGCGATTGCGATCGGTACAAGTCACGGCGCATACAAGTTCACACGCAAGCCGACAGGCGATATCCTCTCGATTCAGCGTGTAAAAGAAATTCATGCGCGTATTCCGAACACACATCTCGTGATGCACGGTTCTTCCTCTGTTCCTCAGGAATACCTGGAAGAAATCCGCAAATACGGCGGTCAGTTCCGCACAACATACGGCGTGCCTGTTAAAGAAATCGTCGAAGCGATTAAGTATGGTGTTCGCAAGGTTAATATCGACACCGACATTCGTTTGGCGATGACTGCCGCAATTCGCAAGTACTTCGTAGAAAATCCTGAAGCCTTTGACCCGAGAGCTTATCTCAAGGCCGCTAAACAGGCTTCTGTTGAGATGTGCAAGTCCAGATATCTTGCTTTCGGATGCGAAGGACAGGCTTCCAAGATCAGCCCGCTGCCGCTTCCGGAAATGGCTCGTCTCTATAGCGAAGGCGTTCTGGCACAGAAGGTTAAGTAATCCTGATTCGAACAGACCGCTTCGGCGGTCTTTTTTAACTATTGATCAATGACAAAACCGCAACCGAAAGACGCCTCCGAACTTAAAGGCAAAACCGGACTCAGACGTTTAATTAACGCGACGCGCTATTCTGCTCAGGGCTTTAAAGCAGCTTGGAAAACCGAGGACGCTTTTCGTCAGGAATCCGTCTTAGCTGTCATTCTGATTCCGGTCGCAGTGCTTTTGCCGGTTTCTCTGGTTTACAAGCTTCTGCTGATCGGCTCCGTTATTCTTGTTTTGATTGTGGAAGTACTCAATTCCGCGATTGAGGCGGTGGTGGATCGTTTCGGAGGAGAGATTCATCCGCTCTCCGGCAAAGCCAAAGACTTGGGAAGCGCCGCGGTGCTTCTTGCGCTAACACTTGCCATTATTACTTGGGGCAGCATTCTTGCGGATGCTTTTCTCTAGAAGTCTCTAAATTTAAAGCATTAAAAAATTAAAACCGCCGTGCGTTTGGAACGTCCGGCGGTTTTTTCTGTAAAGACGATTAGATGTCTTTAGCGAGCTGCTCAGCGATACCGATGTAGTCGTGCGGTGTCAGCTTCTGCAGAGATTCTTTCGCATCAGCCGGAATTTCAAGCTGGGCGACAAACGCGTGCAGAGTTTCCGGTGTAATGCCTTTTCCGCGTGTCAGCGCTTTGAGCTGTTCGTAGGGATGCGGAACACCATAGCGGCGCATCACGGTCTGAATCGCTTCAGCCAGAACTTCCCAAGAGTTATCCAGATCCGCGGAGATCGCTTCTTCGTTCAGACGCAGCTTATTGAGGCCGCGCATTAACGAGGTGTAGCCGACGATGCTGTAGCCAAAAGCAACGCCTAAATTGCGAAGGACTGTTGAATCAGTGAGGTCACGCTGCCAGCGGGAGATCGGCAGTTTCTGGGAGAGGAATGTAAAGAAGGCGTCTGCCATTCCGAGGTTGCCTTCGGAGTTTTCGAAATCAATCGGGTTGACTTTGTGCGGCATGGTTGAAGAGCCGACTTCGCCTTCCTTGAGCTGCTGCTTGAAGTAGTTCAGAGAGATGTAGCCCCAAACGTCGCGATCCAAGTCAATGAGAATCGTGTTGGCACGTGTGATCGCATTGAAGAGCTGAGCCATGTAGTCATGCGGTTCAATCTGGATAGTGTAGGGATTGAACGTGAGGTGCAGACGGTTTTCAATGACGTTGCGGGAGAAAGCGGGCCAATCACGATCCGGATAAGCTATTGTGTGGGCGTTGTAGTTGCCGACGGCACCGTTCATCTTCGCGAGAAGCTTGACAGACTCAATAACCTGAACCGCGTTTTCAAGACGAGCGACGAAGTTGGCCATTTCCTTACCGACAGTGGTAGGAGAAGCGTGCTGGCCGTGTGTACGGGAGAGCATGGAGACGCCCGCCCATTCGTGCGCAAATTCTTTGAGCTTATTGATGATGGTCTGCAGGTGGGAGCAGAGCAGCTCGCGTCCTGCGGAGAGCATTAAAGCGTGAGAGGTGTTGTTGATGTCTTCGGAAGTGCAGCCGAAATGAACGAACTCGCTTGCGGCAGCGAGATGTTCGTTGATTTCCATTTTGCTCTTGATCCAGTATTCAACAGCCTTGACATCATGGTTGGTTGTTGCTTCGATGGACTTGATGGCTTTGCAGTCTTCGACGGAGAAACTGGAAACCAGACCGCGCAGATAGAGTTTGTCCTCTTCGGAGAGATCTTTAAGTTCGGGAAGATTGAACTCGGCAAGTGCGATGAGCCATTCGACTTCGACGGTGACTCGAGCACGCATAAATGCGAATTCGGAGAAGATATCGCGCAGGGCTTCAGTTTGGCGTCCGTAGCGGCCGTCAAGTGGGGAAACAGCGGTTAAGGCAGACAATTCCATGATGATTACTTTTAAAGTAAAAAAATTGGGAGCCCATATTTTATCAGTCATCGCTATTGCACTTGCCGACCTCGGTTACAGAACAGCCGTTTTATGAATCAGAAGATTTATTTAGACGCTAAATAAAAAATCCCGCGGTGAAAACCGCGGGAAGAAGGATGATTAAAGGATAACCGGATCGTTGGGTACCGGATTCTCAACGGGCTTATTGGGAAACGCCGGTGCGAGCAGTTTGGTGAGTTCCCTGAACGCGTCGCAAACGCCGCTTTCGAACTGACCCTTGGAGAAGCTTTCTTCGATTCTCTTTACGATTCCGTCCAAATCGCTTTGTTTGACGATGCGGGCAGCCGCTCGGTCCAGATAAATCTCAATCGCGCGATCACTGAGATTGAGATAAATCAGAACGCCGTTGTTTTCTTCTGTGTCCCAGACGCCGTACTGACCGAAAAGCTCCTTTGCACGGTCAGCGTCCGTGATGTTTCTTCTCAGATCCTTAGAAGGAATGCTGCGCTCGATAATCAGGCGGAATTCCGCGCTGGTCTGAGTTTCGCATTCTTCAATGCAGCGGGACACTGCGTCCAAAGAGGACTGAGGAAAGGCCATAGTCACTGGGATCGGTGACATGACCCAATGTTTAAGTATTCTTCCGACTGACATTTTTACCAACTCCCGCTTGCGCCGCCGCCAGCGGAGTCTCCGCCGCCTCCGGAGCCGGCGCCGCCGCCCATACCGCCGATTCCGCCTCCGTCACCAAAGCCTCCGCCGAAGCCGCCGCCACCGCCGAAGCCTCCGAAACCGCCTCCGCTGTTTCGTCCTCGATAGCGGCGATCCTGAGAGTACATCCGGGCAGTGCGTCTGGCGCCCGCCTCAAGGACTGCGGTCGGGATGCTCATGGCGATGATGACCACCGCGATCGCAATGATGATGCCTGCGGTGAGCGACTGCATGATGAAGGCAGAGAGTCCGCCGACTGCCAAACCCGCGATTGGTGCGGATTTACGTCCCATCAGCTCTCTTAACATCATGGTGATCACAAAGCCGATGAAAATCACCGCCACCCACGGCTGATCCCAAAGGGCCTCATCCGGATCGTAGATGTTCCAGTTGCCCTCGTCAGAAGATTTTGCGTCCGGCGCCGGCAGGTTGCCCGCCTCAATGCGCGCAAAGATTCTATTGAGGCCCTGATTGATGCCCTGATAGTAATTATTGGTTTTGAAGGCCGGGAGGACCGCTTCGTTGAGGATGCGGGAAGCGGTGACGTCCGGGATGATGCCTTCTAAGGCGCGCATCACGTCGATGCGGACTCTGTGATCATTAACAGCGACGACAAAGAGCAGTCCGTCGCCGACATTTTTACGCCCGAGCTTCCACTGATCTCCGACTCTGTGCGCGTAGTCTTCAATCGGTTCTCCGTTTGTGGAGGGGACGATGATGACCGCGATCTGAGAGCCGACTTTGGATTCAAAGGAAGCGAGCTTCGCTTCGAGCGAGCGTTTCTGCTCCGGTGTCAGGATATTTGCCGTGTCAGTGACATAGGCGACATCCGGTACCGGAAGCAGATCGGCCGCGTTTGCTTCGCAGAAAAGCGCTGCGATGCTGACGATCAAAGCGGCTAGGAAATTAAGCCATTTACTTGGCCGGAGCAGGAGCAGTTGTTCCACCGAAGTCCACCTTTGGAGGAGTTGTGATAGCGGCTTCATCAGCTACCGTGTACTGAGCCTTAGGTTTGTAGCCGAGGATCCAGACCCAGACCATCTGCGGGAACTGACGGATATAAGTGTTGTGTTCCTGAACTGTCTTAATGTAGCGGTTGCGCGCAATCGCGATGCGGTTCTCGCATCCTTCAAGCTGAACTCTCAGCTCTTGGAAGGCTGCGTTGCTCTTGAGTTCGGGGTAGCGTTCTACCGTGACGAGCAAACGGGAGAGCGCGCTGCTTAATTCGCCCTGAGCCTGCGTGAATTTCTTGAACGCTTCGGGATTTTCCATCAGTTCCGGAGTCGCCTGAATGGATGTGGCCTTTGCTCTGGCGTTGATGACGTCTGTCAGGGTGGATTTCTCGAAATCCGCTTCGCCCTTGACTGAGTTCACAACGTTAGGAATCAGGTCATTGCGGCGCTGGTACTGATTCAGCACTTCGCTCCATGCCGCTTTAGTGGATTCGTCGAGCGTTTGGATTTCGTTGTATCCGCAGCCCGTCAGCATGGTGGCAGTCATAAACATGCCCACGACTAACATGAAAAATCGTTTCATAGAAGGCACCTCGTGTCTAAAGGTCTGATTAAAAGTTTAAGAAAAATAGGTCAGCAGCTGCTCGATCGGTTCCCTAGGCTGGGGACTCGGAGCGTCTTTTTTAGGTGTACCGAGCATGATCCAGCAGGCGATGACTTCGTCTTTTTTGCAGAAGGCTTTAACCGCATCCGGGTATTTGGTGCTGGAGCCGCTCACGATCTTGCCGCCGAATCCTTTGATTTCCAGCGCGGAAAGAAAATTAGAAACCGCGGCGCCAACGCTCATCCACTGTTCGTATTCCGGGACACGGGCGTTGTCGGTGCTGATTTTTGCGATAGCCGCGACGACAGCGGGCGCTTTAGTCGCTTTGCTGCGTGCTTTTGCGGCTTCTTCGGCATCTGCGCCCATGGAAAGCTCACCGCTTTCGAAGAAGTCCGCGAGCTTGGCGCGGTTTTCTATGATGACGAAACGCACCGGATGCAGTCTGCAGTGATCCGGTGCGGCAGAGGCCCACAGGGCGGCCTCTTCATAATCCTTTGCTGTGGGTACGGGTTCTGTTAGAAACTTTGCGCCCACGGAGTGCCGTGAGGCAAGCCTCTGAATGATTGAGCTAGGCATTTTGCATTTTTCCAAATAATCGGGACTAACTTTAAGCTTTGCCGTTAATCATAATGGTTTTCACTTATTAAGGCGGCAGCCGAGCTCAAATCGGATGTTTTATAACGTCCTGCTCTTTGTCTGAACGGTGAGAAATACTTCTTGGGAACAAAGAGCAGAAGTGACAGCCGTAGGTATCCTCCTCCGCAGGTAAGTAATACTTTGAAGAAAATTTCGCTCAGGACATTTTTCCATGAGTCAAAGACAGGAGGAAAAACAAAAGCTCATGCAGAGGGAACCTCTTCTAAACAGGCTTGTCGACGTGCGACAAGCTCAAGACTTAAATGTCTCTGGGCGTTTATCGTGTTTGATGTGATCAGAGGTCAAGCAGAAAAGTAAAGGAGTTAAGAGAATCACGTAGGGAGTAGTTCGAAAGAAGTTGTTTAAGGTTTGCTGTAATTGGCGGTGGTGCGTCAAATTAATATAACCGAATTGAGTATACGAACGATCTATTGTTGGCAAAAGCGAGTTGAGCATCAAGTATCAGGTGTTTATTGGGACTATTCTAAATTTGGCTTTCTGGCTCACTTCTGAAGTATTTTTTCTGCTTTCGGAGATCTTAATTAACGAACAAATGCAACATCTACATTCTTTTTCAAAAAGATAAAAATAAAAATTTGTTCAGATAATTTTAGAATGGTAAATTCGGATAAATACCTATCGTTATAATTTCTTTCCAAGCAAAATTGTTTTTGTAACATATTGATTCAAAGCAATTTTCATAAATTAAAAATATATTTTTTCGTAAAAATCAATTTTAAAAAGTTTGATTAATGTCAAATTTAGAAGAGCCTCAATTCATATAATGAAATCAGACTTCAACCCCAAAGTCCGAACAAAATGACAATTAATCAACTGACATATCAGCTCTGCAAGATATTTCTTGCGGTGTTTAAGCTAAAAAGTGCTAGTCAGGCCGCGACTGAGCTAGGTATTAGCAATTCCGCCATTAGCCGTGCTC
This sequence comes from Parasutterella muris, assembly GCF_943193095.1. Lineage (NCBI taxonomy): Bacteria > Pseudomonadati > Pseudomonadota > Betaproteobacteria > Burkholderiales > Sutterellaceae > Parasutterella > Parasutterella muris. The sequence goes on from NZ_CALPCV010000015.1 coordinate 23,799, forward strand.
TCACTTCCCTTCGTGAAATGTATGATGATCCTTTGTTCATCCGTACACAGAGCGGCTTTTGTCCGACACAAAAAGCGGTTGAAATTTCACAGACTATGGTCGAGATCATTCATCTCTTTCGTAAGCTCGATAAGCAGCACTCTAAATTCGATCCCTTCACGTCCGAAGGTGCTTTTGAGCTTAGAGTTTATGATGAATTCTCTTTCCCGACCCTTAAAGTTATCAATGAAAGGATTCGACCAAGAGCGCCAAAAATGCGTTTTAATATTCGAATCCTATCCCATAACTGCATTCCCGAGCTCATTAACGGCAAGGTTGACTTTGCGGTGGTTTATGAAGGGTTCGGTGATCCGAGACTGAATTATGAATGCTTTGCGGAAACCAGCGATATTTATCTTTTTGCAAGGAAGGGTCACCCGCTTTTTGAACAAAAAAAGTTCTCAATTAACGATATTTCAGAATACCCGCTTCTAGAAATCGATAACTACAGCGACGTGACTTGTCCGCTTCTGGTGGGCGTTTGTGAAGAGAAGGGGCTGAAGATGCAGGTTGCGCACTACACAGAAAGTCTGGCTGCAGCTTTCCGCATGCTAATGGCGACAGATTCTGTTGCCGTAGTTTGTAATCAATTTACACGGCAGTATTCAAAATTGGTGCCCGGTATCTCTTACATGACACTTCCAAGGCAGGTGATCAGACGAATAAAAAAAATTCGCAGTGCAGAGCGTCCTATCGGGAATTACATCGTTTATGGGAATACTAATCAGTTCCCGGCTTTTGATTGGGTAAAACAGGAACTGAAAGCAGGATTAGGCGAAGAGTGGCAGAAAGCCCTCTCTGAATAACAGAACAATCTTTTTTACTTTGACAGATCCGGAGCTATCTCGGGAAAAGATATTTTTCACCCTAGATTTTAAGGAGTCATGTATATGACCAAGCTTACTCGAAGATATTTCCTTCAGGGTTTAGGCGCATCGGCGGCCCTTGGAACTCTGACGGGGCTTGCTCCAAAAAATGTATTTGCTATGAATAGTTATGGCGCAAATACCCCGCTTATGGCAAAAAGAGCAGGCACAATTAAATACAGTAGCTGTCTCAGAAACTGTGCAGACAGATGCTTGATGAAATTCAGTGTTCAAAACGGACGCATGACTTATGTCAGAGGTGCTGACGAACAATATAAAACCGGTTCGTGCCCGTGCGTTAAAGGGCTGACTTACGTTGAATACACGTATGCTCCGGACCGAATTCTTCATCCGATGGTGAGAGTGGGCGAAAAAGGTTCGCATAAGTGGAAGAGAATCACGTGGGATGAAGCTTGGGACATTCTCATCAAGAAAACCCATGAAGTAGTCGAACAGTATGGGGCCGAAGCAATTCTTCCGTATTCTTATTCCGGTAACTACGGCGCAATCGGTATGCGCGGTGCCGATCGCTTCTTTAATCGTATCGGTTCATCGATCCTTGACCGTTTGGTTTGTACAGAAGCCGGCGTTTGGGGATATGGCAGCGTCCAGGGAACTACCGATGGGCCGGATCCGGAAACCATAGCGAATTGTGATTGCTACGTTTCATGGGGCTTCAATGAAACAGTTTCCAATGTTCACGGAATCAAACTGATTAACGAGGCGAGAGATAAGGGAGCAAAGGTTCTTGCGGTTAATCCCAACAGAACGCCTATTTGTTCCCAGGCTGACGTCTATCTGCAGCCCAAGCCCTCAACTGATGCTTGGGTGGCAACCGGAGTCATGAAGTACTTGATCGCAAATGACATGCTCGATCATGACTTCCTTAAAAACTGCTGTATTGGCGCAGATCAGGCAATAGCCAAGGTTAACTCAGTCGATTGGAAAGACATCGAAAGAGTCACAGGTCTGACACAGAAGCAAATCGAGGAGTTTGCAGATGTGTACGGACGTGCTGAGAGAATTATCATTCGAGCCGGATACGGTATGCAGCGCAATTACAACGGTGCCCGTATGACTAGAGCAATCGGCATCCTTCAGGCAATGAGAGGAATGTTTGACAAGCCCTCGTGCGGCATTATCTACGATAACGTCCGCCCGATTACCGGTATGAATCTAAATCTGGGCCGGGGAAATTATTTGCGCAAGGGACAACAGCAGCATGTCAATATGACCGATCTGGATACGGCGCTTAGGGCAGAGAATCCGACAACGGAGAATCGTCCGATTAAACCGATTCACATGCTGGTTATTTACAACGGCAACCCGGTTGCTGTTTCTCCGAATGTTAATGCGGTCATAGAAAACCTTAAGAGAAAGGATCTTTTTGTGGTCGGTTTCGACATGATCATGACAGATTCTCTCGAATACTGTGATCTCATCCTCCCGGCTTCAACACAGTTTGAAACGGATGACATTATCGGCGACTACCACTCTTGGTATGTCCAAATCTGCGAAAAGGTCATTGAACCGCTTGGTGAATCTAAACCGAACTGGGATTTCTTTGCCGAATGGGGCAGAAGAATGGACTTTACAGAGCAGGCCTTTAAAGATACACCCAAAGATATCATTCGACAGTTCCTTCAGACTGATACACCGTGGTATCAGGGAATAACGCTTGAGCGTCTGGAAAAAGAGAAGTTCATTCATTTGGACATGCCGGAAAGTGTTCCGGTTCGCTCCGGTGGTAAAGCCGAAACAGAATCCGGAAAGATTGAGCTTTATTCTGAGCTGATGAAGCGTTCAGGTTTTGATCCGGTGATTGATTTGACGCTTTGCGAAGAAGAAATGCCTGAAGAAGAAAAGAATCTGCCGTTCAGACTTCTTTCTCCGGGAATACCGCAGAGAGTCAATTCGTCTTTCTACAACGTGAAGTACATCCGCGCTTACAACGCCTATGAATGTGAAATCAACCCGGAAGATGCGAAACGCTTAGGCATCCGTATGGGAGATAAAGTTCGTCTGAACAATCAGCGAGGGGAAGCGTTCTTTGTTGCACGCGTTACGACCCGAGTTGCACCCGGGGTGGTGAGAACAGCGAAATGCAACTGGAGAAGTACGAACCCGTACGGTAATCAAACAAATACAAATTCTCTGACAACAGCAAAGTTAACGGATATGGGCGGCTGCTCCGCATACCACTCAACCCGCGTAAATCTCAGCAAGGCATAGGAGGACGAAATGAGTAATAAATTTCAAAAAGGTTTCATCTTCAGGCAGGAAAACTGTGTTGGGTGCGGCGGCTGTTCCGTTGCCTGTCAGATTCACAACGAGCTGCCCGAAGACGTTCGTTTCCGCAAAGTCGATCTTTACGAAGTGACCTCTCCCGACGGCAGAGTAAGGGACGTTTGGTACAGCCACGCATGCATGCACTGCTCCAATCCTACCTGTCTGGCTGTTTGCCCGGCAGCGGCTTTTACGCAGCGTCCTGACGGCATTGTGGTGCTTGACAGAAATAAATGCACATCGTGCGGTTTGTGCAGAACGGCATGCCCCTACGATGCAATTACGATCAGTAAGATCGACGGCAAAGCTGCTAAATGCAACCTCTGCGTGGAATTGCTGGATGCCGGATTAAATCCCGCTTGTGTGGACGGCTGCCCGGTCAAATGCCTGAAAGTAGGAAATGTGACACAGGTTCTGGCTCAGACCCAGTCGGCCTCCAAGAAGGGTATCGGATACGAAGACGGTCCGAATCGTCCGAATATGATCATCATCCGAGAAAGAAAATGAAATTAAACGGGCAAGAGAAGACGTTTGCGGTTTTCAAAGATTTGTTCCTGAATCCGGGGCTCCCTTCGACTTATGAAGAACTGCAGTCTTGGGCCATGGAGTTCGGCTATAAGGAACTTGCCGAGGAAGCAGAAAAGGCCGTTAAGCAGCCGGAAGAGGCTGAAGCTGAATTTAATCGGCTCTGTATCGGGCCTTATCGTCTGATCGTGATCCCTTACGAGTCGGCGTGGGTTACAGCCTCCAGAAAGCTGAACGGACCAATCGCTGAAGATGTGGCAAATTTTTATGCCGCAGCAGGTCTCTCAAGTGCTTCCGAGCTTAATGAATTTCCGGATTTTTTTGGAAATGAACTTGAATTTCTTTATTTCCTCTCTGCCCTTGAACAGGAATTGAGTCTCAAAGGCCGAGAAGAGAAACTGATTAAAGAAGTTCAGGGCTTGTCTGACTCTTTCCGAGCCGAACACTTTGACAAGTGGTACGAATCTTTCCTGAAGGCGATCTCTGAGAACACGAATCAGCAGTTCTGGAAGGAAGCGGTCTTGGCTTTGAATAAGGAGCTTCATCGCACCCAAGTGCGTTAACTCTTGCCTACGTTTGAGGAATTACCATGAATAAATTTTTACTTTCCTTTAGTGCTTGTTTCTCCTCCATGGCTTTTGCTAACGAGAAGGCAGTCCACCAGCCTGAATTTTGGTCTCCGGTTGTAGAGCATCAGATTCAGAGAGACATTCCCCAATACTTGGGCTATACGGATAATGCAGGCCTGCTGATGTCCTCCTATGACCCGAGCTCGGTTTCTTCCGGCTACCTTGGATTCCTGCAGTCGGCGGAGATGATCTCTAACTTAGTATTTGCCTCAGTGGTTGCTGTTGCAGTGCTGTTTGCAGTGTTTGTTTTGATTAACGGACGCGCAAAACTCTCTGACGGCTTCTCCGGCAAACTGATTCCGCGCTGGTCTGTCGGCGATGTCATCCTTCACTGGTGTGTCGCGATTCCCTGCATTGTTTTAATTCTGACTGGTTTTGTCATCGGGGCAGGAAAAGTGTGGCTCGCTCCCATGATGACTCAGGCTCATTTCCACAGCCTTGTCTATGCCAGTGTTGTGTTCCATAACATTTTTGCGATCCCCTTCATTATTGCTGCGGTGATTCTGATGGTGAAATGGAGCAAGCTGCAGATGCCTGAGAGCTGTGACGTTAAATGGTTTATGGCCTTAGGCGGCTACATTAACCTCGGTAAACCCAAACACCCGGATGCCGGCTTTGCAAACGCCGGAGAAAAAGCCTTCTTCTGGTGTTTCACACTGTTTGGTTTAGCGCTAGGTGCTACCGGTCTTCTGCTTTTGTTCCCGGAAATGTTCGGGACGCTGTCTAAAAACGGCGCACTCCTTGCGCTCATCATCCACATCGTTAGTGCCGTCGTGCTTGGCGTCTTCTCTGTCGTCCACATCTATATGGGTGCGGTCATGAGTGAAGGCGGCATGGAAAACATGCTGAGCGGCAAGTGTGACGAGAACTGGGCGAAACAGAACCATAACCTTTGGTACGCAAAGGTTCAGGACCAGACAAAGTAAGAAGTAAGACGTCTGCCGGGTTCTGCTGATGTTAGCGGAGCCCGGTTCGTAAAAATCAAGGATTAAAACGATGTTAGACAGAAGAACATTATTAAAACTCATTGCCTCCGGGACGGCTTTTTCAGCGGTTTCGTCTCAGGCGGTGCTTGCTGCTAAAACACCGGGCAAACGTTATGCCATGGTTTTTGATGTCCGCAAATGTACAGGCTGTCTTTCCTGTACGGTCAATTGCAGCATTGAAAATCAGACTCAGCCGGGACGCGAACGAACGGTTGTCACGCAGCTTTCGCTCACAAGTGATGAAGGCCCCGCCGTTATTGCGCTGCCGAATCAGTGCAATCAGTGTGAAGACCCTTCATGCGTCAAAGCTTGTCCCGTCAAGGCAACCTTTAAGCGTCCTGAGGACGGCATTGTAGTGATCGACTATGACCGCTGCATTCATTGCATGAACTGTGTTAAAGCCTGCCCATACGGTGCCAGAAAGGAGGACCCGGAACGTAAGAATCCTCCGGAAAAGTGCAACTTCTGCATTCACCGCTTAAATGAGGGTCTGCTTCCTGCCTGCGTAGAAAGCTGCATCGGCGGCGCACGATATTTCGGCGATTTAAATGACGAGAACAGCGTGGTCAGCCAATTAATTAAGAACAACAAAACCTATGTGCTTCTGGAGTCTGCGGGTACTCATCCGAATATCTTTTATATCGGTCTGCCGGAGAAATTTGAAGATAAGAAATGGTTATCGGCAGATTCAAAAGAATGGCAGCGTTAAGGGGATCTAAAAATGACAGGTAAAACGAATTATTTCGGCAATCATGCGACGACTGAATTGAAGGTAAATAAATCCGGCGTTGCGCTTCAGCCCGGAGTTCGCGTCGGCTTCACTCGCTGCTTTACATGCAACAACATGTGCGGTCTCCGCTATCGCGTTGACGAAGCTACGGACAAAATCACACGTGTGTCAGGCAATCCTTACTGCGAAGTCGTCACAGCTGGAGCCCCTCTGCCCCTTAAACTTTCTGTGGCCGAAGCTTACCAGGCGCTCGCTTTTGGCAGAGACGGCAAGATTTTTAGAGCGACTTCCTGCGGCAAGGGTGCAAGCGGCATTGACGCAGTCGACGATCCTTATCGCGTACTGAAAGTTCTGAAGAGGGCGGGTAAGCGCGGTGAAGATCGCTGGGTAACTATTCCTTATGAACAGGCCCTGGAAGAAATCATAGAAGGCGGTAATTTATTTGGAGAAGGTCCCGTAGAAGGTCTGCGCGCCATTCGCGACACCAAGACTCCTCTGGTTCCCGGGTTCCCTGAATTCGGCGTTAAAAGCAACCAGCTCTTTGCGACTTTTAATGAAGAAGACACGATGCGCGGAGGCTTCTACAGCCGCTTTATGCGTCAGGCATTCGGCACGGTGAATCTGACCACGAAGCACGGCTACTGTGGCGCTCCCGTCGGTGTCGGTTACGCAATGGGTCTCGCGCCTGAAATCGACGCAGGGATGTGTGATGTTGATTGGGATAATTTCGAATTCGCGATCTTTATCGGAACAGCGCCCGGCTGCTCCGGAGCCAGCATCAACCGTACCGGGAGCGGTTTGAGCAATGCCCGCGTGAACCGCAAAGCCAAGTATGTCTGTGTGGATCCGATCCTGCGCGGCAACGTTGTCAACAACACAAACGCTCAGTGGGTTCCGGTTAAGCCCGGCGAAGATACAGCATTCTTACTGGCAGTGATGCAAGTTATTCTGAATAAAGGAAGGGAAAATAAAAAATTCCTATCCAATCCGAACGAGGCTTCTGCCAAGAAGAATGGGGAAATTAATTGGTCTAATGCTTCTTATCTGGTCAATATAGAGACAAATCAGTTAGCCGATGCCGCTGATTTTGGTATCGGCGATAAAGGTGACGGTGTTGTTTATAGCGGAGGCAAACTTCTCGCTGCTTCCAAGGCAGGATCAGCCGATCTGTATGTTGATCGCCCGTTCAGTAATTCTGCATCCAAGACAATTCGTTATAAGTCGACCCTTCAGCTTTTGAAAGAAAAAGCTAATGAGCATTCCCTGAAGTATCTGTCCAACGTCTGCGGTGTACCGGTTGAAGTGATTGAGTCCGTCGCGAAAGAATTTACTTCGCACGGGACAAAAGTCGTTGCTGTTTCCAATACCGGCAATAATGGCTGGGACTCTGTGATGAGTTCCTGGCTCATTTGTCTGTTGAATACCCTTGCAGGGTCTCATGACAGAAAGGGTGGCGCGATTTACGGAAACGGTGCTTTCATGGGATTTGGCGGAAACTATGATCTTGAAAACGTTGAGGGTGCGGTTGAGCAGGAAGGCGTTGTCAGTGTTTGCCGAAATTATCGTTATGAAGATTCCACGGAATATGCTGAGCATGTGAAGAAAGGAGAAAATCCTTATCCGGCCAAGCACGTCTACCGACCGCTCGCGTCTGATTACACCGGCCTGAACGCTGCAGAAATGATTACGGCGATTGCCAATGAGGAACCGTATAAGGCAAAAGCACTGATCAATTGGCGCAGCAATCCTGTTTATAGTGCCGGTTCTCTGCCCTGTGAGGCGGAAACGGCTCTGAGAGACACGAGAAAACTGCCTTTGTTTATTGCAATTGACGCGTTTGTCACGGAGACGAACCGCAATGCTGACTATATTATTCCTGATCGAGTGATGTTTGAGGAATACGGTTGCGACAGGACTTGGGGAAATTTTGATCAGTGCGTGACAGCAGGAGTTCCGGTAGTTACGCCGCGGACGGCACTGACCTCAGACGGGCGTCATATCTGTATGGAAGAGTTTTTCTTTGACGTTGCTAAAAAGTTAAATCTTCCGGGATTTGGTGAAGGTGCTGTACCGGTCAAAGAAGGAGGGAAAGCCGCTCTGAAAGGATTTGATGACTGGTATGCCTATTACCTAAGCAACGTGGCATCTCAGTGCGGCTCGCTGCCGAAAGTAACCGATTCCGACAGAGAGCTTGCTGCGCTTCCGCGCGCTATGAAACCTCTACAGAATATTCTTTCAGCCAAGCAGTGTGAACAGGTTGAAGCGCTGCTTTCCCGTGGAGGTTATTACGAGAAGTCCGAAAAATATGACGGTGATTTCCTGGCAAACGGGGGCGGAAAATTCCTGCAGATCTTCAATCCGGCCATAGCCGCACAAAAACACTGCTACAGCGGAGAGAATTATCCGGGTATTCCTTGTTATGAACCGCCGAAGTTCTTTGACGGGTCCTTATGGGAAAAGCACTGGGACAAGAAACAGTATCCGCTGGTTTTGGCGACATATAAGCCGATCCTGAGATCTAACTATTCCGGCTTTTTTGATCACTGCAACCAAGTGTCTCCTCAGAATTTCGTTTATATGAATGGGAATACTGCGAAACAATTTGGTCTGAAGGATAAAGAGCGAGTCATTCTGACAAGCCCGGACGGAATTACTGCTGAAGGCGTTTTGGCTTGTGACGACGGAGTCGCAGAGAAGGCGGTTTGTGTTGCGCATGCTTATGGACACTGGGCCGGAGGCGCGGAAGTTAGAGAAGTTGACGGGAAATCACTGCCGGTTTCGAGAAGAAGAGGTGGCGGAATTGCGATCAATCGACTGATACCGATTGATCCCACTCGTCCGGGAGCTGTAAAAATGCTCAATGATTACTACGCTGCAGCCAACTGTCGCTCAGGCATTCCCATCAAAGTGGAACCGTATAGAGAGTTAAATCCGACCGGCTGCCCTGTCATGTAGCCCAGAGAACCTCAGAGGATCGCAGTCTCTTTTTCTTGGGGTGTTGAGTGCGGTAAATCCTCTGAGGTTTCGAAGTTAACTTGGTTCGGTTTTTATAGAAAAAAAGCAGTTGATTTTGGAGCCTTCGGGCTCCTTTGTTTTTGGAACTGAAGAAGAATGAGTGCTTAGGTGTCCTTTCTGCGCGAAAGTTGAATCGAAAAATTCGGAGGACTCATTACCAATTTGAATGGTTTTGAGTGTGTGCAGCTCCGGTGCCGAGCTCCGACGCCCAGGCTACTTAGCTGTAGGTCTTCCTTTGCGATGCATGCAGATACCTTCTTTGAAGGCGCTTCATACGCCATTTAGGATTCAAAAATGTTATCAACTGATCGTTAAATCAATGTTGGATTTAACTCCGGTACGTAAATACCCCACGTTCTTGGGAAAAGTGTTACCGAGTAGGTAATTTCCACCTAACGCGAATAAATAACCTCCCGTATTATTAAAGGTTTTCAAAAGTTCCCGGAAAGAATCAGACGTGAGAGAAACTTTAAACTTCGATAAAAAAGACAGAGAACTGCTCAGACGCATCAACGAGGTGATTGACCACGGCCCCGCGACATCCGAAGAGCAGGAGGCCTTTAATACCAGTCTGCATCCGCACGGTATCCAGAATATGGTCACCACCCATGAAGTTCGCATGGCAATGGCGGTCATTAACCTTCTGCAGAGACTGAACAGCATCGAAGGAATGAATGAGCGCCTGTCTGCGCTAAAAACACTTCATGAAGAAGTGCTTTACAGCGCTCAGACGCCCTTTAAGTTCAATACCGCCCGCGTGCTGATTCAAATCATGAAAGACATTGTCCGCTCTCGCGGTAATGAAGAAGAGCAGCTTCGTCTGATTCACGACTTCCAAAAGGTTGCCGCAGGCAACCCTCGTATCGTCCGTTCCTTTCTCACGAAATACTATCTTCTGGAAATGCCGGAGGAGTGGAATCAGAAGACCATGGATGACCATGTTCATGATTCAAATACCATGGGCCGCAAGAACCCGACTTACCTGGTGATGGATGCTCGTGTAAAGGGCATCCGACGCCTGTCTGTCGTGTACTACAACTATGTAGATCCGCACGCCGTTTACGAGTTGTTTGAGGCGGCGCGCATCATGGAAATTTCCGTCCGCTTAGGCATTAAATACAAAGCCAAGTTTGACGATCGATATGTAGAGATTCTCTGGACGCCCAGAGGGTTTACCGATACGAAGAGCGTGATGGACTTCCTGCAGGAGCCGGATGTTGTTCGTTTAATGGCTCAGGGCCGTAAGGTCGAACTTTGGGCACGTGAGCGAGTCCTTGAGACGCTTGCTGCCTTTAACGAGAAGCACGCCCGGGCAATCGAAAAAGAATACGGCCTGAAACTGCCGAAACTTTCTGAAGAGCAGTTCAGAGCATTCATCGGAACCGGACAAACCTCCTTAGTTCGTCTGGCAGAATTTACGCATAAGTCCATTCTTCCGGCCCTTGAAGCGAGAGCGGAAGAAATCCGAGAGGCACTAGGTGCCGCAGCCGAAAACGAAAAAGCCGATTTGAACGCTTCCTTGGCAAAGCTTGATGAGCTCACGTCCGCGCATCTGTATCAGAACTATCTGAGACCAAGCCGCAACCCTGAGATTAAGTCGCTCAGCCTTCCTCAGGATGACGACCGTCCGGAGCTTCTGAATATTGACATCGCTTCTTTGCTTTCCATGCTCAAGTCTGTGCGTGCGAATTCCCGCGCCACTTTGCTGACAAGCCGGCTGAGCGCCGTTGATGTGCTGGAACTTCTGTGGGATACCGAAGGCGCGATTTCGCACTTGGAAGTCTTCAACATGAAGGAGTGGAAGCTAGGGTCACAGGAGAACATTCAGGAGATCAACGATCTGCAGCACGCGATCAATGAAAGAAACGTCATCAAGCTTAAACGTCTGATTTCTTCGATGCTCGCGCTTCCTGAGGTGCAGGAGCATCCGCAGAAGAAGGCGGTCTTTACCGAGATTCTGGAAAACATTCCTCTGCTCCTGAGTTTCTATCGCCGACAGCCCCTTGGAAGTCGGTTCGGTACGGACTCTACGACGCTTTTGGGTTCGCATTTCGGCATGGGGCTTGCCGTGCCGGAAACGCTTCCTGCGAGCGCGCAGAAAATGATCGGGAAAAAATCCCGATTCAGCCCGTTCAGCCTGCCGCTTAAAGTGCCGGTTAAATGCGTGGACGTGTACTCGGAAAACGAACATTCGCCCGGCTGGATTAAATGGCTCAAGGAAAAGACCGGATGCTCCAAACTCGGCAGAAAACACGAACGAGTCTGGGAAGCCGGCTACGCGCATGCCGCTCTCACTGATAAAGGAAACATCATTACGTTGGGCGGTGAGACGCCTGCGGATTCCAACGGTTTTGTTCATAAGCAGAGCGAAGAAAAAAACGGTAAGAAACAGGGCTTTGCGTACACCAATACCACGCTTTTAAACATCCTGAAGGTTTCCATCGGTTTTGTTCCGGCATTCTTTACGTTCATGATGACGCAGAACTGGTGGGTGCTTGCTTGGTTCGGCGCGCTGATTTGGTTCAGTATCACCGGTGTCCGCAACATTATTCAGGCGCTGATCGCGGCAGGCGGATTCCGTCAGGGCATGCGCATTAACTGGACTCAGGTTGTGAACTGGTCCCGCGTGAGTGATTCGCTCATGTACACGGGCATGTCGGTCGTGCTGCTGGAAGGTTTTACGCGCAACATCCTGCTCGGTCATTGGCTCGGCATCACTGTAGATAAAGCGCCGCTTCTGGTGTTCTCGATCATCGCGCTTGCGAACGGCTTGTATATCTCTTCGCACAATATCTTCCGAGGCTTCCCGAAGACCGCGGTCGTTGGAAATCTCTTCCGAAGTGTGCTCGCGATTCCGGTGGCGATGGTCTACAACTTTGTACTGGCAATGATCATTCCGATTCTGACAGGCGGTCCCGCGGCTGCGGTTCTGGTGCCTGCTGCCGCGATTGTTTCCAAGTTCGCTTCGGATACCGTTGCGGGCGTGATTGAAAGTATCGCGGATCGTCAGAACAACTATCGTCTGCGTACCTCGGACTTTAAGATGGGCGTCAAAGGCCTGTTTGACTGCTTCACTAAGCTTGAACTTGAGTTTCCGAAGAACGACATCCTCTCGCTTCTTTCTAATCCGTCCGAATTCATCAACATGATTTCGATGAAGTCGAAGGCGATGGAGATTCAGTGCATTGTGATTTCGCTTGATCTGATGTACATCTGGTACTACCAGCCCTGCGCAAGATATGCCTTCATGTCCGAGCTTCGCAAGATGAGTGCGGAAGAAAGACTGGTGTTTGTACGCTTCCAGCAGACGCTGTCTCAGTACCAGGAGGTATCACGTCTCTTCCTTGACGGAATGCTCGGACAGAGATTCTCCAAGGCGCTTTCTTTCTACTTGGAAAACTACAAGGATTACCTGCAGGCCATTGAGGAGATCCGAGTTAAGGCCGATGGCGGCGATATTGTTCAGGTTTCTCAAAAACAGGAGAAATTAGCCGAACAAGGCTTAAAGCAGCAGGAGCTTGCTTAATAAACTGTTCTTTATCAGGAGGCCGTCAATTTGACGGCCTTCTGTCTATTTGGAGGGAATCAGAGCCGAGTGTGTCAGCTAATCAAAGTGGACTTCAGAGCACAAGATTTGTTCGGTTTGCGGTTGGATTTCAGAAAAATTTAATTGCCATGCAACTTAAAAACGATATTTATTAGCGAAAGGAAATAAGATTTATAAAATATATCGATATATTCTTATTAATTTAAATATATTTAAAAATAAATAAAACAAATAGTTAATAAAGATTAGCTCATCGTATATGCTTGGTTTTGATACAGGGAATTCATAGATTTATCGATATAAAAATATTTCTAAACTTACAAATAGGTTATGTAGTTGTTAGCAGTCAAATCTTCTTGTAGGAGAAATATTTATGTCAAGCAAAATGTGGGGCGGTCGTTTTTCTGAAGTACCGTCTAAATTTGTTGAAGAATTCGGTGCAGTCATCAAAGTAGAAACTCGTCTCTGCCCGTACGATATCCAAGGCAGCATGGCGCATGTAACGATGCTTGGCGAAACCGGTATTCTGAAGGCAGAAGATGTCGAGCTGATTAAAAAAGGTCTCGCAGAAGTCGGCAAAGAAATTGAAGCAGGCAAGTTTGTCTTTAACGCCGAAGACGAAGACATTCACATGGCAATTGAAAAGCGCCTCACCGAAATTATCGGACCCGCAGGCGGTCGTCTTCATACCGGAAGAAGCCGTAACGATCAGTGCTGCGTGGACAGCTATCTCTACTTCCGCGACGCTGCGAAAGAATGCCAGAAGCTGATCGTCGAAATCCAGAAATCCCTTTTTGAACAGGCAGAGAAGAATTTCGGCACCATCATGCCGGGCTTCACACACCTTCAGGTTGCTCAGCCCGTACTTGCCGCACATTGGATGATGGCTTATTTCTGGATGCTCAAACGCGACTACGACAGACTGCAGAGCTTCCTCGACCGTCTTGTTGAGTGCCCATTGGGTGCCGCTGCTTTAGCGGGAACGGACTTCCCGATCGATCGTTGGTCGACTGCCAAACAGCTCGGATTCAAGAAGCCGACAGAAAACAGTATCGATACTGTTGCTGACCGCGACTACTGCATTGAGTTCGCCTCTATCGCCGCAATGAGCTACATGCACTTATCCCGCCTTTGCGAAGAAATCATTATCTTCGCGAGCCAGGAATATAAGTTTGTCGAACTCTCCGATGACTTCACAACCGGCTCCTCCATCATGCCGCAGAAGAAGAACTGTGACTTTGCGGAACTGATTAAAGGCCGTACCGGCCGTATGTATGGCTACCTCCAGGCCATGTTGACCATGATGAAAGGTATCCCGCTTGCATACGACAAGGATATGCAGGAAGACAAGTTCCTTTCTTACGAGACGATTGACCTTTGGCAGAACACTATGAAAGTTATGGCTCCGATGGTCCGCAAGATGCGAATCAACGCTAAACGTACATATCAGGCTGCTGCGCACGGCTTCTCAACCGCGACTGACATGGCCGACTACCTTGTTAAGAAAGGCATGCCGTTCAGAGATGCGCATCGCGTAGTGGGCCAGACCGTTCGCTACTGCGTTGAAAAAGATAAGACTCTGGAAGAACTCACGCTTGAAGAATTCAAAGCTCAGTCCGATCTGTTTGAAGAAGACATCTTTGAAGATATCTCTCTTGAACACTCCGTAGGTGCCAGAAAGTCCTACGGGGCACCTCTCCTGAGGCTGTAAAAGTTCAGATGCAGAACGCTGAGAAATTCCTCGACGACGCACATCAGAAGCTTCTCTAAACCTCGCAAATCAGGGCGCGGGTTTGTCTCGCGCCATCGGATTACCGGCAAAAAACTCTTCACAAAACTATGAGAGACATTATTGAAAAACAAGGCATGCGCAGCTGCTTAGGCATGGGAATATTGTTCTCCATACTAAGTGCGGTGACATACGGCCTCAATCCGATTTTTGCGAAACTCGGTTATGCGGCGCAGCTTTCCGGAATAGAGATTCTGCAGTCGAGATTTTTGTTTGCTGTCATGACTCTCGCTATTGCCGGACCGTTTTTGGAAGACGGTTTTTATCGCTTCTCCAAATCGCTGCTGATTAAATCGCTCTTTATCGGCTTAATCGTCCTTTTGCCGCTGAATCTTCTCTATGTGTATGCGCTGAAAGATATTCCGGCGTCAATGATGAGTCTGATCACTTACGTTTATCCGGTGATCATTCTTCTTGTTAACGGAACCGTCTTTCACAAGAAAATACAGTCGAGCCAGATTGTTTCAGTCGCACTGATCGTCTTGGCGTGCGTGTGTATCTTTTCTGACGCGCTGCGTTCCAGAATCACTCTTACGGCTTTAGCTATCGGATTTTTATCCACGTTCATGTATGCCGCATACCTTCTTTCGCTTCAGCAGCTCGCGGAGAACGTGTCGGCTTACAAGATTACTTTCTTAACCCTTCTTTTTGCCAGTCTCGGACTTTGTTTCTTCCACAATCCTGTTTCTGTTCTCAGTCTTAATGCAGAACAGCTTGGCGTTACCTTCGGCTACGGCGTGGTTTCGACAGTACTGTCCACCATATTCGTATCCAAAGCGATCCAAATGCTCGGCGCGACGCAGGCAGGAATCTTCTGCTCATTTGAACCGGTATTCACCATCTGCTTTGCCAGTCTTCTCCTCGGTGAACATATTCCGGCATTCCGCTGGGCAGGCATGGTTCTTTTGGTCGTTGCGATCATTGCGCCCAACAGAGACAAGATTACTGAAGTTCTGAGACCTAAAACCCTTCAATAAGGAGAATCATGATGGACATGATGTTTTGGATGGAACTGATCGTCGTCATTGTCGCTATCTTTATAGGCGCCAAATGGGGCGGTGCAGGGCTAGGCGCAGCAGGCGGTATCGGCCTAGCTGTCCTGGTCTTTGTATTTGATATGAAACCCGGAGCGCCGCCTGTGAGCGTGCTGCTCATCATCACTGCCGTGATCACCTGCGCGTCTATTCTGCAGGGCTCCGGCGGTTTGGATTTCCTGGTTAGTATCGCGGAAAAGCTGCTGCGGAGAAATCCAAAGAACATTACTTTCATGGGCCCGCTGGTTTGCTACCTCTTCACGCTCTTCTGCGGTACCGCTTATGTTGCTTTCTCGGTGTATCCCGTCATTGCCGAAGTTGCGATCGGTGCAAGAGTCCGCCCAGAGCGTCCGCTGACGATGTCCGTGATAGGAGCTCAGTCGGGTATTACCGGTTCTCCGATGTCTGCTGCGACCGGCGCTATGATTGCTCTTCTCGCGGTTAAAGGAGTGACACCGCTGCAGATTTTCGCGGTATCGATCCCTGCCTGTCTGATCGGTGTTCTGATCGGCTGCGCTTTCATGTTCAAGAAGGGCTATGAGCTTGCCGACGATCCCGAATTCCAGAGACGCGTGATGAGCGGCGAGTTCCAGGACAAGCCGGTCAGCACTGACATGCGCAGCTATTCTTCCAAGGCCAAGAGAGGTGTTGCGGTTTTTGCGCTTGGCATTTTGGCAGTTGTCTTCTTCGGCTCTTTCCCAAGTCTTCTTCCTTCATGGGAAACCGCAGGCAAGGTGACACGTCTTTCTATTCCGAATATGGTTCAGATCGTGATGCTCTGCTGCGCCGGCCTCATCATGGTGATTGCCAATGTTGAACCGAAGAAGCTTGCTGACGGCTCTGTCTTCCGTTCCGGTTTAATCGGCATGGTCGCGGTTTACGGTGTGTCCTGGCTGACAGCGACTTTCTTTAATTTCTATAAACCGATGTTTGTTTCCGAGTTCGGAAACATGATTGCGGGTGCTCCGATTCTCTTTGCAGTTGCGCTGTTCATTCTCTCCGGCGTGCTCTTTTCTCAGGGTGCGACGGTTACCGCTCTGGTTCCGATGGGTATCGGTTTAGGCATTGCTCCGTCTGACTTAGTTTGGATGTTCCCTGCGGTCAGCGGCTACTTTGTTATTCCTGCGGGCGGCGCGATCATCGGCTGCGTTGCCTTTGACAGAACCGGAACGACAAGAATCGGCAAATTCGTCTTTAATCATAGCTACATGCTGCCCGGTATTGTGACGACGCTCAGTCAGCTAGTCATTGGTTATGTGATTGCTCAGTTTGTTTTCTAAGACGGTCACTTAATCTTTCGAAGCCGAGGCAGGATCCTCGGCTTTGCAATTAGAATGGTCTGATAACAGGAGTAAATGATGCCGCTGTCTCCAAAATCAGAAGAATTTCTCAAGGTCGAGCGTTATATTTTTAGAACACATCCTCAGCCCGGCGACAAAGTCGCCGGAGAAGATGAACTGATCGCTAATCTTCATTTGACGCGCTATAAAGTGCGTCAGGCCTTGGATCTTCTGGTACAGATGGGTGTGGTTGAGCGTCAGAAGAAGCGTGGAACCATCATTAAAAGGCTCGCGACAAATGACATGACGTATAACATTCTGGAGCAATTGAAGCTTGCAGGATTTGATGAAGAAGAATTTAACGAGGCGCGGCTGATGATTGAGCTTGCAGTCATTCCTTTTGTGATTCAGCGGCTTACTCCTGCGATTCAGGCCCAGATGAGACAGCTTGCTCAGAACATACGGCTTTACTCGGAAGATCCGCTAAAGGCCGATGCGTTTCTCATGGAATTTCATCTGCTCATGCTGCACAGCTGCGGCAATCGAGTGATGGAAGTGTTTGCCGGTGTTGTGCGGACCTATTTCAAATCAACCAAGCATCTGATCAAAGAGAAGCCGAAGGAATTTTTTGAAAAACGGGCGGATCTCTGCGAGAAGCTTCTCGCAAGTTTAAAAAATAAGGAGTTAAATTCTGCCGCTTTGATCCTGACGGAGATGATTGAAGTAAAAGACGGGCAGTGAGTAATAGCAGCTGAACCGCAGTGCTTTAGCTTTGTTTCTCTCGTCAAGGAAATGCCGTCAGTGTGCAAGAGGAAGGCCGCCAAATAGCGGCTTTCCCCGATGAGCTGCTAAAAATCAGCTTTATTTATTCTGGCTGGCAGAGATACCTGCGATGTTGCCAAATGTCAGAGCGTCAGCGATAGCATTTCCGCCGATGCGGTTCTTGCCGTGCAGACCTCCGGTGACTTCACCTGCGGCGTAAAGGCCTGGAATCGGTTTCCCGTTTGCATCCAGAACTTGAGCGTTCGTGTTAATCGCGACGCCTCCCATGGTGTGGTGTACGGACGGTTTGCGGGGTTCCGCATAGTACGGACCTTCATACATCGGAATCGTCGGAGAGCACGACGGACGATTGAATTCCGTATCTTTTCTTTCGCCGCGGCAGAAGCTGTTGAATTCATCAAAGGTCTTTTTCAGGACCTTAGGATCGATGTTTGTCTTCTTCGCGAGCTCTTCGACAGTTTCACCTCTGACCAGTTTGCCGGCTTTGATGAGGCTGTCTACGGACAGTCCGTGAACAGTAAGGCCGTCTTTCACCCGAGCGTTTTTAACCGTGCACATTCTCCAGAATGTCCCGCCGGGCTGCTGAATCGCAGCTTTCGAAAGGACGTCTCGACGTTCCATTTCGTTGACAAATCGTTTGCCTTCGTTGTTAACGTAAAGTGCTGTACCTTCACAGGTTGCGATCGTCTGACCGGTGGTTGGATCAGTAACCGGAAGCAGCTGGATATAACCCATGCCGACTAACTTGGCACCGGCTTTCTCTGCCATCGGAATGCCGTCACCGGTAATCGCGCGGCTGTTAGTTGTACCGATGCGCTTGTCAAGCTTGCCGTCCCAAAGCTGGTCGTATTTCATGCGCATTTCGATATTCGCTCCGAAACCGCCTGTTGCTAAAACAACACCTTTCTTAGCAAGGACCTCGACGTTTTTGCCTTGACCATCTTTAGCCTTAACACCGACGACTCGACCGTTATCTTTGATCAGCTCGTTAGCACGAGTCATGTAGTAGACCTTAACGGGGAGTTTTTCTTTATCTATCGTATCTCGGTAGGTATTGAGATAGCCTAAGCCGCTGTGATAGTTCGCAGCGTCATGGCTTCTAGGCCAGAGAGCGCCGACGTACTGGCTGGTATACGGGTGCCACTCAAGGCCCATTTTCGAAAGACGAACAACCGTTTCGGGGGCGTGTTTCGTCATTTCATAGATCAGATCAAGATCGGCTTCATAATCACCGTCTTTCCAAGTCTGAAGAGCATGGAATTCGGGACTGTCAAAAAGAACCCCCGGGTGAGCTTTAATCCAAGCGTTGTAGTCAGCGGATATTTTGGTCTGAAGTTGTTTGTGAAGTTCGCTTCTAGGCTTATCTTTTAGGACATCCTCTACGAGTTTCATCTGTCCTTCAGACATCTTCTGCTTGCTTTCAAGCGCTTCATCGGCAGCGTTCAGAGCACCTCCGGCGAGAATGGTATTACCACCGAGGAACGGCATTTTCTCAAGAACAATGACATTGGCTCCTTTGCGCGCTGCGGCAACAGCTGCAGACATACCGGCCCCGCCGCCGCCAACGATGACAACGTCAGCTTCAGATTTAGCAGGAACTGATACGGCGTATTTAACTGCCTCGCCTTTGCGGAATTGTGCAGGATCAAGACCGGCTTTCTTAAGTGCGTCGGAAACAGCACTTAGAATACCCATAGATGTGAAAGTTGCGCCGGATACGCGGTCAACTTTCAGTGTCTGATGATCAACGATGGCTTTAGGAATAAAAGCTTTAGGAAGATCGGAAACGCCGGGAGATTCAAAGTTTTTAAGGATTTTGACGTCCTTGATATGACCCTTTTCAACAGTGACAGCGACGTGAATTGCATCGTTGTGGCCCTGAGCCTCTCCTTCAAATGTTCCGTCTGCAGCTGAAGCAGTAAATCCGAATATGAACAGTAATGCCGCGGCTGTGGGAGTAAGCAGTCTTTTCATTTTTTCTCCAAGAATTGAGTGTTGACAGAACGATTATTCTCAAAACTCAGGACGTAAACTATATACAAAAGTTTATGGTGAGGATGCGGTTTTCCCTGATTTTCGGCCGAAGACGAGTGCATCCGTCAATCCGTTTCCGCTGAGTCTGGATTGGCCGTGAACGCCTCCGGTGATTTCTCCGGCTGCATAAAGTCCGTGGATAGGCTCGCCTTGCTTGTCGAGCACCTGTGCACGGTTATTGATGCGAAGACCGCCTACCGTATAGCAAACGTTCATGACTGCGAATGCGGCCCAGTAAGGAGCCGTGCGAAGTTCGTGCAGGAGTTGTCCTTTTGCTTTGCCAAGAGGATCAAACTTTTGTCTGACGAAGCCGTTGTATTCATCAATCGTCTTTTTTAATTCGTGGGCAGAGATATTAAGCTGTTTGGCTAGGTTTTCAAGGGTCAGCGAGCAGACGATATCACCGGTCTCGACGGCCCGAATACTGTCTCTCTGAATAGTAGGGCTGTAGCTCCTAAAGTTGTCATCATCTGTAATTAGAAACGCTTCTTTTTCAGGAAGGGAGAGGATCTTGTCTTGTATTTCAGTCATTCCGGCATCTTCTCTGATGAAGCGTTTGCCTCGGTGATCGACAAGAATGTAGCGGGCATTGTCACCGTGCAGGCGTCCTCTGAATTGACCGCCTCGCCGGGTCCCGACCATGCAGAAAACTTTGTCCATGAGCGTCACGGCGGCGCCGATGTCCTGTGCCGCTTCAATCATCTTTCCGTCTGCGCTTTTGAGGCTTATGGACGGCAGATCAGCAAATTCAGAAGCGTACTGACGGATCATTTTCTCATTGGAGGCAAAACCGCCTGAAGCAAGGATGACTGATTTTGATGCCGAAATTTCAGTGAGTTTTCTTTCAATGAGTGCCTGAACACCGCAGATTGAGCCTTTGCGAGTAATGAGCTTGATAACATCCGCGGCAGTGATGATTTCGACACCGAGCTGCCGAGCGTACAAGCTCAGTGTTCGAATGTATCCGTCGCCCTCATATCCTGACGGTCGTGCCGAGCGAGGCCTGCTGTTTCCGAAACTGGCAACAGAACTTTTGACGAAGTTCATCCCAAGGCTCTTCAGCCAAAGCATGACTTCGTACGATTCAAAAGCGAGAACTTTAGCAAGTGCCGGATCAGCAGAAGACCCGCCTTCCTCGATAATATCAAGATAGAAATTCTGTGGGCTGTCTGTTTTGTCTTCCGGACTGACGAAGTTGAAGTAGCCGCCTCCGATCCATGTGTTGCCTCCGATCTCTTTGTTCTTCTCTAATACAAGAACTTTTGCTCCGTTTTCAGCAGCGGTACAGGCTGCGGCAAGGCCGGCTGCACCGGCTCCAATGACGATAACGTCAGGAGCGCGAAATGACGCTTTAGCCCAAGTGCCTAAGCAGGACTGAGTAAAAAGAAGGGCAGGAAAAAAGAGAGTTTGCCGGCGACGCATGTTTATTTCAAAATGAGTGTCTTAGTGAAGAATTTCGGGTCGTACTTATCATTATCAAGGACGCCCGCAGCGTCAAATAGAGCCTTCAGCTCAAGCGCGTTTTTTACGTTCAGTTTGTGGCATAAATTACTTCGATAAATTTTGACGGACTGCTCGGCAAGATCAAGCTCCGCGGCAATTTCTTTATTGCTGAGTCCGGAAATAACAAGATGCGCGACAGACATTTCCCGAGCCGTCAATCCTTCAATCAAGTTACTGCAGTGCTGCTTAGATGCTTTCTCCTCCCAATCTCTGACGCAGTAGTCTGAAAGTTTTTTTACGGTCTCAAGCAGTATTTCAGGTTTAATCGGTTTCTTCAGAAAGTCAAAGGCTCCTTCTTTGAATGCGAGTACCGCGGAATCGACATCGGCGTGTCCTGTTACGAAGACAATCGGAAGGGCTGCGCCTTTGCGCTTAAGTTCCAACATCACTTCAAGGCCGGTTAGTTTCGGCATGCGCAAATCCAGTATGACGCACCCCGGACGTTCAAAATCGTCATGCTCTAAAAATTCCAGACCATCCTCATAGCAAACGGTATTCCAGCCGTTCAGTCTGAGAAGAAAACTTCGAGAATCCCGTACTTCTTTTTCATCGTCCACAATGCGTATGATCGGGTCAAGCATTTATATTTCCTTTAACCGTTGGTAGGAAGACTTTGACAATTAGTCCGTTTTCCGCAGTCTTTTCAAATTCCAAATGACCGCCGTGAGATTCTGCGATTTGGCGGCAAATGGACAGCCCAAGACCGGTGCCTTGAGGCTTTCTTGTAAAGAGAGGCAAAGTTAATTTTGGCAGGTCGCTTTCCTGCAGGCCGCGTCCCCGATCGGAAATTCGGATTTCCGCCTTTCCATCGGGAGTCTGCCGGAGCATGACTGAGATGACCTTTTCTTCCTCTGACTCCATAGCTTCCTTCGCATTTCTGAAAAGGTTTGAAAAGAGCAGTTTAAGTTCAAGCGGCTCAGCCTCGACAAGGATTTCCTTATTGCCCAGATCCGGCTCAAACTTGATGTCCGTACCGTAATCCGCGTGCTGAAACTCATTAATTGTAGTTTTTAGCGTCTGAGTGAGGGACAGGACAATTTTTTCGCTTTCTTTCTTTTTTGCGTAGCTTCTGACTTTATCAATGATCGCAGCGACGCGGGCCGCAGAGTCAGCCACTCGGTTTGAAATTTCCGAAGCTGTTTTATCCTCCCGGTAATTGTTTTCAACGTACTTGCTGAGGCAGGCAGAGTAATTGATGATTGCTTCCAAGGGCTGATTCACTTCATGCGCAACGATAGAGGAGAGCTGAGAGATGATGCCTGAGCGCTCGGCTCGGTTAAGCTTGTCCCGGACTGCAGAAGCTTCTTTCTGGAGCTGAACTTTCTTTTGGATCTCAGTTCGAAGCTGTTCTGTTCGAATGCGAACAAGCTGTTCTGTTCTGAGGTAGTGAATAATGAACAGAATGATCAAAACGATTGCAGCATACACAAAGTTCTTGTATTCGTCCCACACCGATTCAAGCGTCGGGTTGTAAAACGGTTTTATTTTTAGCTTGCGAAATAGGCTTTCAATGTCTTGATAATTATTAGCAATGCTCCAGCTGTAGGCGTCGCGGCTAGGCGGCATGCTCAGAAGTGAAGAGGCTAGAAGCTTTGCTTTATTAGGATCGGTGTGAGCAAACGCGCCGACAACAATGCCCGGATAGAGATCAGTGCTGTGCAGACACTTTAAAGATGCCGATTTTCTTGGCCCAATGACTTTGAAATCTTTAGAAGAAAAACTTTCATTTTTAAGAAGGTCTTCCACCTCGCAGGCACTAAGGATCCCGATATCAACGTCTCCATTTGCGACTCGTGCAATTACATCAGGGAACTCGTGATTGGTGAAGACAGTGTGTTTTTCAATTTCTTTTATGTCTGAGTAGAGTCTTACGAGTTCATTGAGCGCTAGATACCAGTCAAAACCTTCATCCGAGTAAGCCGCTATTTTTTTGCCTTTCAAATCAGCTAAAGTGCGGATGTCATTCCTATCAGAACGACTGATGAAAGCGGCTCCTACGGATTCTCTGGGAATCGTAGCCCTGGGGTGTGTTCGGGTCGCTATCGCGCGCGCCTTTTCGATTCTCTCCAAGTATGCAGCCATTCCGGCAGATGTCATGAAAAAATCAAGTTCGTTGTTTTCAGCTGCCAGAACCATTGAGTCATAATCTTTGAATTCTCGGGTCTTAAATATCAGATCTGGATGCTTAGAGCGAAGATTTAACAGCGTCGGGCCAAAAGTATGAATGTAGAACGACGTATCGAGAGTTCGAACGGTTCCAATCGTAATAGTGTTGTTGTTAGACGCATGAGCCAGCCCTGCAAATAGAGGGACCGATATCATGAGAATAAGGCGCACATAAATCTTCATAGGTGCATATTAGCGAGAATACGCTAAAGAGCAATTCGGTAATACGAGCAACTTCAATTTGCGGTTGTGCAACCGGAATGCGAAGCAAGCCGCAGAGGTTTCCGCTGGAACTATTCGCTCGAGTCAGCTAAAAAAACAGACAACTTCCCTGTAGATGTCAATGAACGGAACGCCGGTTCGGTTCAGTCTCTAATGCTTTCAAGCTGTACTGGACGATTCCACAAGAGCTCAACAACACTGCGGTGGTTTTCGGCCTCTCCGCTGATAAGAAAGCGCTCCGAGCCTTCATGATCTGTTTCGTTCAGCCCGTCAATTAGCGACAGCTGATGCCGAAGCTCTTTGGCCACCGCAAGACTCGGATCAATAATCGTAATGCCGGCAGGCGCAAGCGCTTGGATCTGCTTAGTGAGGAACGGATAATGCGTGCATCCGAGCACAATCTGATCGGCATTTGCTCTGCGAATCGGCTCCAGATACTTATGAATCAGCGAAAGCGTATGCAGGCTCTCCCAAGCTCCGGCTTCAACGCACTCCATAAGACCGGGACACGGCACGGAAACAACTTTAATCGAGTCCTGAGCGTAACGCTTCACTAAATCTCGATAACGTTCGCTCGTCAGCGTTCGTGTGGTGGCAAGGACGCCGATCGCTCGGGTTTTGGAGGCGGCGGCCGCGGGCTTAACCGCTGGTTCAATACCGATAATCGGAAGCGAGAACTTTGATCTCAGGTCATTGACCGAAGTTGCGGTCGCAGTGTTGCACGCAACGACAAGCGCTTTCACGCCGCGCAGCAGAAGCTCCCGTGTAATGCTTTCCGAGCGCTCGATAATGTACTGCGAGGATCGATCCCCATAGGGCGCATAGGCGCAGTCTGCGAAATAGAGCAGGTCTTCATTGGGCATCAGCGAGCGAATCGCTTTCATCACAGAAAGACCGCCAAGTCCCGAATCAAAAACTCCGACAGGCGCTTTGTTCATGAGGCCTCGCTCGGATTAAGACGCTTGCGGCTTTTAAGATAGCCCGGAAGCCATGAACTGACCAAAATGCTGAGTACGACCAGTGTGCCGCCTGCAAGCGTGTTCCAGCCCATGTGTTCTCCGACGAGCCAGCCGATTAGGCCTGCAAAAACCGGTTCCAGCGTGTAAATCAGTACAGCCCTTGTTGCCGACACGCTCTTTTGCGCCCAGCTCATCGCGAACTGGTTAAACGCGATCATGCCGATCAGAATCGCCAGACAGATAAACGTGGCGCCGGTCGGCGCAAAACGAATATCCTCAAACGTAAGGCAGTAAAGCGTGCTCCACATCGCAACCGTGGAAAGCTGCGTAAAGCAGAACAGCATCGGATCGCACTTGTTGGCAAAATGACTCAGCACCAATATCTCAAGCGCGCAGAAGCAGGCGCTTGCGATTGTGATCCATTCTCCAAAGTTCCCGCTAAAGGAAATTCGGCTCGGATCCATGATGAGAATCATGCCGAGGAACGCGCTCAGAATGCCGCAGGAAACAATAAGTCCCGGGCGCTTGCGGAAAAGTATCAGCTGAAAGAGCGGAACAAAAGGCACATATAGCGCGGTCAAAAAGGCGGAAATTGAACTCGAGATGGTCTGCAGCCCTACGGTTTGCAGAAAATAGCCTAAAAAGATGCAGGATCCCGCGCTGAAACCCGCGATCCAATCTTCCTTGCGAAGGTTAAAAAGCCTTGAGCGCAGAATAAGCGCCATCACAAGCGCGCCGCCGATAAAGCGAAGCGCTACGAGAAGCGCCGGAGAAAGTCCTTTAAGACTGATGGAAAGAAGGATAAAGGATGCGCCCCAGAGCGCTGTCACCATGACAAGCGCCCATTCGGGCCTGACGTGCCTAGTGAAAAAATTCATCGGGTTCTATCGCTTCGGTTGGGTTTGCGGTGATAACTGTTGTTTTTATTTCTTGGGTGCGCGCTTCCTGTCGGACGACGGCGCAGCCCGGGTTTTGCTTCAAAACTTTCAAAGTCCGAAAGATAACGCCACTTCCCGACAGGCAGTTTGCCAAGCGTGACGCCGCCCACGCGGACGCGTTTCAGCGCGAGCACCTTAAGACCGACTAAATCGCACATGCGTCTGATCTGACGGTTTCTGCCTTCACGCAGCACGAATTTCAGCTGATCGTCGTTCAGCCACGAGACGTCCGCTTTCTGAAGGGGCTTGCCGTCTAATTCAAGACCGAAGTTTAAAAGTGCAAGCTTTTCCTGCGGAAACTCAGAGTTAGGGGCTCCGTTCGTCTGCGCGACACGCACAATGTATTCTTTTTCGATGGTGCTGTTTTCACCGATGAGCTGCTTGGCGACTCGACCGTCCTGCGTCAGCACCAGCAGACCTGTGGAATTAATATCCAGTCTTCCCGCGGGGACAAGACTCTTTAACTGTCCAGGGTTGAAGCGCTGCTTGGTTTTGTCATCCGCCCAGCGGTTTCTCGGCTGAATTAGCACTTTGGCCGGTTCATGCCCGTCTTCGGCCTGCCCGGAAACATAGCCGAGCGGTTTATTCAAAATAATCGTCACGCGCTCGCTTTGCTGCTCCTTCGCTCTTCTATCGATTTCGATTTTCTGATCAGAGCGCACCTTTGAGCCGAGTTCGTTGACGACTTGGCCGTCAACTTTGACCCAGCCCTTGGCGATCCATTCATCTGCCTCTCTGCGGGAAGAGAGACCTAATTCGCTCATTCGTTTGGAAAGTCTGACAAGGTCAGAAGCGGTTTGTTCAGTCATGATTTTCGCTCAGTGTTTTTTATCAGCGGCCGCTCTGCTCAGACGATCGAGAACACCGGCCGATGTCTCGCTGTACTCGGGTTCCACCACAAAAATCATATCCGCGCCGCACTTGTCCAGTTCGTGCATCCAGCTGTAGAGATGGACCTGAAGGTCTTTCGTATCTGTGTAGCCTTTGACGCGCACGCAGACTTTGGCAAAGCGATCGGCAATCGCTTTCGGCGCGATCAGCGCAAAGGTCTCGAAGTGACGCGCGGCAAACTGCGTTTCGCCCGCTAAATCTTCAGCGCCGACAATCTTCAGCGCGTGTTCCGGCGCATAGTGGCTCTTCAGAGAACCGGAGACGCGCGGAGAAGCGCCGATTGCGCCGTGCATAACCGGTTTGTCCAGGACCTTGGAAACCATCTCGGCGGTGATTTCGCCCTCGCGCAGGATGCGGGGCTCTGTGCCGCTCATATCCAGAATGGTGGATTCAATACCAACGGTGCATTCGCCGCCGTCCAGTATGTAGTCGGTTTTGCCCTCGGGCTTGACGCCGAGATCGTCACGAACGTGCTGAGCGGTGGTCGGACTGATCTTTCCAAACGTGTTGGCGCTCGGAGCGGCCACGCCTTTTCCTTTGCCTTCATCAAAAAGGCAAAGCAGCTCGTGCGTGAGCGGATGCGACGGACAGCGCAGCGCGACGGTGTCCTGGCCGCCCGTGACGAAGTCCTTGGCTCTCTCGCTTTTCTTGAGCACAATCGTGAGCGGACCGGGCCAAAAGGCGTCCGTAAGCTTTTTAACGTCGCTCGGAACATCCTTTGTCCAGTAGGGGATCGCGTCCGCGCCGCAGACATGAACGATCAGCGGGTGCGTCGCAGGACGATTTTTAGCGGCGTATATGCTTTTAACCGCCGCTTCGTTCTCCGCATCCGCCGCTAAACCGTAGACGGTCTCCGTCGGGATTGCGACGAGACCGCCTGCCTTTAACACTTCAACTGCTTTTTCAAGCTCTTTTTTCATGCTTATCGATTATTCCGGAAGCTCCAATCCGAGAAGGCGAGCCGCCATTTGGGCTTTAAACATGGCTTCCTCTTCGCTTGAAGCGATACAGGTAATGTGGCCCATTTTACGACCGTGTCTCGGCTGCTTCTTGCCGTATAAATGCAGTTTGAGCCCCGGAATGTCTAATACGCTTTCCCAGTGCGGTTCACGAATCTCCTCGTTCTCATCAAACCACAAATCTCCTAAAAGATTCAGCATGACGGATTTGCTGACCTGCTCGGAAGATCCGAGCGGCAGATCGGCCATCGCGCGCACCTGCTGTTCATACTGGCTGCAGACGCAGGCGTCAATGGTGGCGTGACCGGAATTGTGCGGACGCGGCGCAAGCTCATTGGCGACAAGCTGACCGTTGGCAAGCACAAAGAGTTCGGTGCAGAGAACGCCGACGTAATCGAGCTTATTGATGATTCTTTCCGCAATCGCTCTGGCGTTCTTCGCGATTTCTTTATCCACGCGCGCGGGCATGATCGATACCGCAAGAATACCGTTGCGGTGGTAATTCTCGCAGACGGGATAAACGCTCACCTCACCTTTGCGGTTGCGCGCGGCGATAACGGACACTTCTTTAAAAAGCGGCAGTCGCTTTTCTAAAACACAGCGGACGCGCCCGAGTTTTTCAAACGCGCTGAGAAGTTCACGCTTATCGTTTACTGTGATCTGACCTTTGCCGTCATAGCCGAGACGGGCGGTTTTTAAAATCGCAGGGAAGTAATCCGGCGTGACTTCTTCGCAGTCATGATCGGAGAGAATCAGAAGATGCGGCGCTACCGGGCAGAGCGCGGAGCGGATAAAGTTCTTCTCATCAAAACGATCCTGCGTGACGCGTACAGCGTTTGCGCAGGGACTAGTTCTTACGCCTTTGGACGCCAGAAATTCAAGCGCCTGAGCAGGCACGTTTTCAAATTCCGTTGTCACAGCCGGGCAGAGCGAAGCGAGTTCTTCGAGCGCTTTCTCGTCGGTGTAGGGTGCGCAGATGTGCTTTTCTGCGACCACGGCCGCGGGCGCGTTCGGATCCGGCTCAAGCACGCATACGCGGTAGCCCATCGTCGCCGCTGCCTGAGCAAACATGCGGCCGAGCTGACCGCCGCCGAGAAGACCGAGCCAGCTGCCCGGAAGAATAGGTTTGTCTGTCATATTCGGGTCAATTAAAGAGGAAGAACCATGTCGCGGGCTTTTTGATTCTGCGCGCGGCGGAAGTCCGCTAATTTGTCCGCAAGCGCTTCGTCCGTGACGGAGAGAATCTGAACGGCGTAAAGCGCGGCGTTTGCGGCACCGGCTTCACCGATGGCAAAGGTCGCGACCGGCACGCCCTTGGGCATCTGGACGATTGAATAAAGCGAATCCTGACCTTTGAGGTAGCGGCTCGGAACCGGCACACCGCATACCGGCAGCGTGGTTTTAGCGGCAAGCATGCCCGGAAGGTGGGCTGCGCCGCCCGCGCCCGCAATAATCACTTTAAAGCCGTTCTTGCGGGCGTTTTCTGCAAATTCAAACATCTCATCCGGCATACGGTGCGCGGAAACCACTTTCGCGGTAAACGGAACGCCGAACTGCGTCAGCATGTCGGCGGCGTTTTTCATGACATCCCAATCGGAGTTGGAGCCCATGAGGATAGCGACTGCGGGTTTTGTTTCTGTCATCGTTAATTCCTAATTAGTCAGTAATCGAAACGCGCCTTGCGGCGCGTTTCATGAGTAGGGCAGAAGACTTAGTCTTCAACACCGTGGCCGGCGAGGCGAATCAGCGCCTCTTCGTATTTTTCGCTGGTCTTCTTCAGAACATCGGCGGGAATTTCAGGCGCGGGCGCTTTCTTATTCCAGGGCTGTGTTTCCAGCCAGTCGCGGATGAACTGCTTGTCAAAGCTCGGTTCGGACTGACCGACCTTGTATTCGTCGGCAGGCCAGAAGCGGGAAGAGTCCGGTGTGAGGATTTCGTCCATCAGCACAACCGTGCCGTCTTCGTCCAGACCGAATTCAAACTTGGTGTCGGCGATGATGATGCCTTTTGTGGCCGCATAGTCAGCCGCTTTCTTGTAGAGCGCGAGTGTGTAGTCGCGAATCTGAGAAGCGATCTTTTCGCCGTAGAGCTCAACGACTTTTTCGTAAGAGATGTTCTCGTCGTGCTGACCGGCTTCGGCCTTACCGGCCGGAGTGAAGATCGGTTCGGGAAGTTTTTCGCTCTGCTTCAGGCCGGCGGGAAGTTTTACGCCGCAGACGGAACCTGTCTGCTGATATTCTTTCCAGCCGCTTCCGGAAAGATAGCCGCGGGCAACGCATTCAACCAAAATCGGTTTCAGACGTTTGGCGACAACGGCGCGTCCTTTAACCTGATCGACTTCGTCGGCTTCGACGACGTCTTCAGGCTTGATGCCGGTGAGATGATTCGGAACGATACCGTCAAGCTGCTTGAACCAGAAGTCAGTCAGCGCAGTAAGAATTTTGCCTTTTTTCGGGATCGGATCGCCGAGAATAACGTCAAAGGCGGAAATACGATCGGAAGCAATAATCAGAAGCTTATCGTCGCCGACAGCATAGCTGTCGCGAACTTTGCCGCGGTAGACGAGAGGAAGTGACTTAATGGAAGTCTTGACAATTTCAGCCATTTTTTCTCCTGTGACCCGCCGTTTCCAGCTGAAGAGCGGGCGTTTGTATGGATTTGAAGCAAAGAAATTAACCAGCACCATTTTAATTCGAGCGGCCGCGTGTTTTAGTCCTCGGGCATAGAAAATGACCGTCCGAACAAGAAAAAAAGGTGCCGACTTCAAAGGAGAAAGAAGTCGGCCGCTGACAAAGGAGGGTTCAATACGGCTTAGAGCCGTCCGTATTGAGTGGTCGAGGTGAATCACCCGGTTGTCAAAAATCGGAACAGTAAGCGAATAAACCTTGCTATTCCCTTCAAACTGAGTTCAGTTTATTTAAGTGAAACAAAACTTTTGGTTAGATTAAATATGAAAATTTGTTTGTTATAGGCCCTGATGCTCAACATTAATATTGAGCGTAACGCCCGGAAGCACTTCATTAATTTTTGGCGCGAGTACCGCTGCGACTTGGTTCTTGATGAGTTTGGCAAGGCGAGAGGCTTCCGCATCAAACTCCTTGCTGATCCACATCAGATATACCGCTCTGAAAAAAATTGGTTCCGGAGACGCAATGATATCCAGGCTGTCACTGAAATTCTGATTTTCCATAATGACGGTCGGACGCGCCATGCCCCAGCCGAGACCGTCGGCAACCATTGTTGTGAGCAGCATATTGCAGTCGACCGCGATATCCGGAATGAGAGAAATACCTCTGCTTCGCAAAAACATTTCATTGACCTGACCCGCGCCGCACTCGTTCCAATAGCCGATATAAGGCAGCGGCAGATGCTTCAGATCTTTCCAATCCTGAATCTGGACTCTGTGTTTGGAGAGATAGCCTTTCGGAAAAATCAGAAGCGTCGGTTCTTCAAAAATTCTTTTGCGGCTGATCGCTTTGGTGTTGGTGTAGAGGTTATTGGTCAGAATCAAATCCGCGGTGCGGTTCTGAAGCCTCGGAATCAGAACGTTCGCGCTGCCGGAAGTGATCGCGATATCGCCGTGGTCCTTTCTTAATTCCCTTGCGAGACTGACGCCGAGCGTAACCGAAAGACTCTCAAGCATGCCGAGCCGAAGCGAGGGCAGGTTTTCTCTGCGGATTCTGAGCTCCTCAAAGAATTCATTTAAATCACTCGTAATGTCTCTCAGCTTGTTATAAAGAAGCGCGGCTTCCGGCGTCGGCTGAAGCGGCTTCGTTCGGGTAAAGAGCTTGACGCCGACCTGTTCCTCAAAAGCTTTAATCGACTTGGAGACTGCCGGCTGAGAGATGTGCAGAACTTCTGCCACGCGGGAGAAATTTTTAAGGTCATAACAGAGCATGAACACCGAAGCTCGCTGATTGAGCGGAGGACGTGAGACGTTAAGCGAATTGAGACCGGCCATGTCGCAGCTCCTGACAAAAGTAATATCGAAATTTTACCTTGCAAAATGAAACAGCCCGAACGAGTCGGGCTGTTTCATTTTGCAGGAAAATTTTGTTTAATTGGCGGGTTTAACAAATACGTTTTTCGTAACGGCGTTAAAGAAGTCGCTTTGAGCTGCAAGCGCTTCGTTGAGCTGCTGCGTGCTCTGTCCGTCCGATCTCAGAACTTCTCCGCAGAGCAGCATCGCTTTTCCGTCCACCGGAATCGCGTAGTAATACACGGCGTTGTCTTTGTCATTTACCGCCGGATAGGTGACGCGCACAATCTGAGTGTCGGGAAGTTTTTCTGTCACGGCGTCAGCTCTGTTCTTCTGAAGTCCCGCGACCAGGCTGTCGACCGTCGATCCGGTCGGTGTCGTGATGAGCGCGACGACATACTTGCCGCTGCCCGATTCGCTTCTGAAGCTCATGAATTCATTCTGTCCGAGAGAAAGATCCTGAGACAGGTTCCAAGAAAGCGGAAGCGTCAGTTCCACAGGCTGCTCAAAGCCCTGGACCTGAACCGGGAAGAGACGTTTGTAGCCCTGATTCCATTCGTCCATCGGGTTCGGATAACGGATGGTCAGGATATAAGGCACGAGCGGATCAACCACTTTGTCTTCGACGCCGTTCTTGAAGTCGGCAAGCCAGCTTTCCGCTTTGTCCATGCGTTCTTTGGAGAACGTATCGTTCATCCATTTCTGGATAGCTTCTTTGCCTTCGCTGCCTTTCTGCATGCTTTCCTGCCAGCCCTGACTGAACTTCTCTTTAATAGAGGGCCACTGATCTTTCAGCTGTGTGGTGTAGTTCTGAGCTTCATCAGCGTATTCCGAGCTCTTTTCTCCGATTTTTTTGACGGAGTCGGAGAGTTTGTCAAACCAGCCGGAGACAGTTTGGCCGGCGCTGTGTGCGGCTTCGCTTGCCTGAGACGCAGCCGGAGCAGATGTTTCAGGGGTTTGCGCGTGTGCGGCAGAAAGAAGGGATGCGGCAGCGATGAGGGCTGCGACAGCGGCGATATTTTTCTTCATAATGGTATTTCCTTTCATACACCGATAGTGAGGCCATCATAGTCGACCGTATCATCGGACAGGTATGATCATTGCCCTAATAAGGCACTTGGAAAAGTTTTGAAATATTTTCTGCGTGCCTGAAAAACTTTCAGACACGAACGGAACAAACATGAAAATTCGCTGGCAGCTTTGGTTTTTAGTATCTTTTCTGGTTTGCGGCACCTGGTGCATCTGGGACACGATGACCGCGTACTCAAAGGGAGAGGCGCTTGCGGAAGCCAACTGGAAATACATTCAGACGACTGAGACCAAGACGCTGAAAGACTATTGCGCGAAATACCAAATTACGGGTGACGCAAAAACACCACAGGCGATTCGCGCCGAGGTGTTCGATCCGCAGAAGAATCCTCTGATCTGTTCGCCGACTTTAGAAGAAGCTCGTTCGGCCTACGGTCTCTTTGTTCAGACCGCCGCCAGAAAAAGCAGCATGCGCATGACGTTTATGTTCATGGGCGCTTGGCTGGTCATTCTTCTGGCAGCCTTTGGTCTGCAGACGTGGCTGAACCGCAGAGCCGCCAAAGGAAGCCGTTAACTTCTTTTGGCTAAGTCCGCTTCCTGCAGAATTGCGGCGGCGGCCGCTTCCGGGTCATCTGCGCCGCAGATCGCGGAAACGACGGCAACGCCGTCAGCGCCCGCTTCAACGCATTTAAACGCGTTTGAGCGATTGATGCCGCCGATCGCAACGCACGGCTTTTCTGTCATGGCGCAAAGTTCTTTCAGCCCCTCAATCCCGACTGCTGCGCCTGCGTCTTTCTTGGTTTGAGTCGCGTATACCGGGCCGATGCCGAAGTAATCGGCCTCAGGGTCGGCTTCCCGCATTTCTTCTCCGCTTCCGATCGAAAGGCCGATGACGGCTTTATTGCCAAGGAGTGCTCTCGCATCTGTCGGACTGATATCGTCCTGTCCGACATGCAGTCCGTCAGCTTTGGAAAGCAGCGCGACGTCGATATGATCGTTAATGATGAGCGGAATGCCTTCGGGCTCCAGAAGCGCTTTTAATTTACGGGCGGCTTCCAGTACTTTTTTCTTTTTCCACTCGGGCGCTCTCAGCTGCACGATGGTGCAGCCGCCGTCAATCGCTTTGCGTGTCGTTTCCACCATGCCGTCGGGTGTCATGCAGAAATTGGCGTCGAGTACCAGATAGAGTGACAGATCAAATTTTTTCTTCATTTAAAAGTTCCCCGGCTGCAGAAGCCAAAGCGCGTCCAGATATTCGCAGTGGAATGAACCGGGTCCCTTGGCTCGGGCGGCGGCTAATTCGCCCGCTCGGTTGACGTAATCGCAGCAGGCGATGCAGGTCTCGACACTTGCGCCGTTAGCGCCGATAAATCCGGCGAGCAGGGAGGAGAGCGAGCAGCCGGTTCCCACAACCAGTGTGATCATCGGATTTCCGCCTCGGGCTGCCAATACGCGTTCGCCGTCGGTGGCGTAATCGGTTTCTCCGGTGACGACAACCAGAGTTTTATATTTTTTAGCAAGGGTTTTAGCCGCCTCAACAGCCTGCTCGGAAGAGTCCAGCGAATCGACGCCTTTTCCTCCGGTGCCGACGCCCGCAAGAAAACGGATTTCGGAGGCGTTGCCGCGCACTGCGGCGGGTCCGAGTTCCAGAAGTTCAAAGATGATTTTGTCCCGCCACGGCATGCCGCCCGCCGCGACCGGGTCAAGAACCCAGGGTCTGCCTGCTTCTGAAGCGGCACGCGCGGCTTTTTTCATAATGGCGACACGGTTTTCGTACGGTGTTCCGACATTGACGGAAACCGCATTCGCGATCGAAGCGAACTGTTCGGTTTCTCCTTCGCCGACGACCATAGCGGGCGACGCACCTGCGGCAAGCAGAACGTTTGCGGTAATCTCCTGAACAACCTCATTGGTAATGCAGTGCACCAGCGGGCGGATTGAGCGGAAGGTCTCTAATTTCTTCGCGGTATTTTTGGGATCCGCGGTAAGGATTGATGAATCGGTCATCCGGTTGTTCCTTTCAAAAATGTTGGCCCGCAGTGCGTACACAACAGATTTTTCCGCTGTGTTATAACAGGCGCTTCAAATAGTTAGGAAGGTAATTATGGCAGGTTTTGATACGTATGCTTGGCTGATGAAATCGGAACCCTCGGAAGTTTCCGTCGACGATGTACTCACCATGGAAGGCTCAAAAGTCGGCTGGTTCGGCGTACGCAACTACCAGGCAAGAAACTTTATGCGTGACAAGTGCAAGATTGATGATCCGGTACTGTTCTACCACTCTTCGTGCAAGGAGCCTGGGATCGTCGGCATCGGGCGCATTGCTTCAAAACCTTATCCCGATCCGACGCAGTTTGACGATCATGACGAGTATTACGACCCGAAGGCGACACCGGAGAAGCCGCGCTGGGTTCAGGTCGATGTTCAGGTGCTGAAGAAGGTAAAACTTGTTGCGCTTGCCGACCTTCGCGCAATACCGGAGTGTGTTGATATGGCGGTGCTTCGCAAAGGCAATCGTCTTTCGATTACACCGGTCACCGAGGCACAGTGGAACGCGATTCAAAAAATTCTCATTGACGAAGCTTAAAGTCGGAAGAAGATTCCCTGCGTTTAGCGCTGAATTAAGTCAGTAATTGCACTGAGGTTCCCGGATTTCATTCGTGCGATTTTGTTTGGCTGCATGATTCAGCGCTATATTTTTTGAATTCTTATACTTATCAAACCACCAAGAGGACTGAATTGGACTTAATAACTATCGGCCTGATGGCTCTTCTCGGATGCTTTACAGGTTTTATGGCGGGACTGCTTGGCATTGGCGGCGGTCTTATTATCACGCCGTTCCTGATTATGCTCATCCCAACCAGCGTTATTCCTCAGACGCACATCGTGCATGTCGCGATCGCGACATCATTGGCGACGATCGCCTTTACTTCTCTTTCTTCAGTGAGAGCGCACCATAAGAGAGGCGCGGTTCTCTGGAAAGTCGTCGCGGCAGTTGCACCCGGCATTCTGGTAGGTGCAATGGTCGGTGCGCAAATTGCCGGTTTCCTGTCTACCTTCTGGATTTCTCTTTTGTTCTCCGTATTCGTCGGCTTTTCAGCATTCAAGATGTTTATGAACAAGCCTCCGAAGGCCGATCGAGAACTTCCGGGCTCTGCCGGTAAGTTCGGCATGGGCACCATCATCGGTGTGCTTTCTGCCTTAGTCGGCGCGGGCGGCGGATTCATTTCCGTTCCATGGATGGTTTGGTGCAACGTCAAAATGCACAATGCTGTGGCGACAAGCGCGGCATTAGGCTTCCCGATCGCGTTCTTCGGAACCATGGGCTATATCGTCAGCGGCTGGAACGTGGAGAATCTCCCGGGCTGGCCGATTACGCTCGGCTACATCTGTATCCCGGCGCTTTTCTCTGTCGCGGTCACCAGCGTATTGTTTGCGCCGCTCGGAGCAAAAGTGGCTCATTCAATTGATACAAAACCGCTCAAAAAGATCTTTGCATGCCTGCTCTGCGTGCTGTGCATGTACATGCTGCGCCAAGCCTACCTTGCAATGTAGTTCTGTGTTTTGATTGATTTATCTCAGAATGGAGCTCCCAAAATAATTGCGGGAGCTCCAATAATATTCAGATTGTCATAACTAAAAAAGGTCGGAAAAACCGCCTCATCTTCTTCGAATCCGATGACTTCCGAGCTGCCGAGCCCCGTTCGGAGTATGGAGGAAAGATGTTTTTACAAAACTTTTTAGTGGCGCTCCCGCTCTTTTGCATCATTGGTTTGGGCTACCTCTTCGCCCGCTTTAAATTTGTCTCTGTTGATATCGGCAATGCTCTGTCAAAGTTTTCCTTTACCGTCACGATCCCGATTCTGCTGTTTCGCCTGATGAGCGATCTTCCGAATCTGCCTTCGCCGAACTGGCTTATCGGCGTAGCTTTCTTCGGTTCCTGTTTTATTGTTTTTGCGATTGGCTTTTTTATTGGAAAAAGTTCCTGCACCTGAGCCGAGACGGCCAGACGCTTTTTGGAATGGCAGGCGTTTTCTCCAACAACATTCAGCTCGGGGTGCCGATCGCTATTTCGCTGCTTGGCAAAGGAAGTCTTCCTTCCATTGCCGTGATCTTTTCTTTGAACGGCTTTCTTATGTGGACGCTTGCGACAATTGCCATTGAACTCGGCCGCAACGGCTATCAAATCCGTGATTATCAACTGACAATCACGGGCGGGAAAGATATCGATTTTTCTCCCATT
>NZ_CALPCV010000016.1:0-57965 GCF_943193095.1 Parasutterella muris
GGTATAAAATCAATTGGTTAAATTGAAGATGAGACTATTTGTAAAAATAGCTCCTAGAATTTTGGGAATTCAGGTTTTACTTCAAATCCCAGCCTTTGTCCTGCACGTAATCCTTCATATACGTGCGTCTTTCCTTCTTCATATAGCCGATCATATTCTCAGTCCAATCCACGTTTTTAGCGTTGGAGCTTCTGGATTCGTAGTATTTGCGCATCAACTCGTTATAGCGCTTCATTACTTCGGGATCAGGCTCACGATAGCTGTTTTCCATAAACGTGACGGCAGCCGGCATACGCGGTTTAAGACCCGCATGCTCAGCCGGATGACCAAACGCAAGCCCAAATACCGGGAACACGTTTTTCGGCAGCGCCAAGAGGCGATCGATTTCCTGGATGCCGTTGCGGATGCCGCCGATGTAGCAGCCGCCCAAGCCTAAAGATTCCAATGCGGCAAAGGCGTTCTGCGCCATAATGCCCGCATCCTGAATGCCGACAAGAAATTGTTCATTCCAGCCTAAATCCGATTCAGGAAATTCCACCTGATTGCGATGGTAGTCCGCGCAGAAAATCCAGAGTTCCGGCGCCTGCGCAACATGTTTCTGATTACCGGCAAGCACCGCAACCTTTTCTTTAAGCGCCTGTTCCGTAATGCGGATAATCGACGTAACTTGAAGAAAACACGATGTGGACGCACTCTGAGCCGCTCTGAAAATAGCAGCGATATCTTCGTCGGAAACTTTTTCATCAGTAAAATTGCGGCATGATGCATGGTTCAGCATCGTGTCAATCGTCGGATTTCGAGAGTACTTTTCCATCTTTTTCTCCTTTACGCAAAGAACGATTCAATCCTAAACAGAAAAAAGGCCCGATCCGAAAACCGAGCCTTTAAAACTAAGAAAAAATCTTAGAAGAATATGTAGCGAATCGCAAAACCCGCGACCACTGAAGCGAACGTGGCGACAAATCCGGGGATGATGTACGAGTGGTTGACAACCCACTTGCCGATCTTTGTCGTTCCGGTATTGTCAAAGGCGACGCCCGCAAGCAGAACGCCAGTACTCGGAATAATGAAGTAACCGCAGACCGCAGGATACATTGCAACCAAGGTATGCCCGTCAATGCCGAGCGCGATACCAAGCGGAACCATCGCACCGACTGTGGCGCCCTGGCTGTAGGTCAGAGCAGAAACAATGAACATCGCGATCGCAAAGAGATAAGGTCTGCTGCCGACGATTTCAGCAACTTCACTCTTAATCATCGGAAGGTTGTTTGCAATCCATGTATCAGACATCCATGCCAATCCGAAAATTGTCACAACGCCCATCATGCCGGCTTTAAAGACCGAGCAGCTCGTGATTTTTCCGGGATCGGCGCTGCAGAACATCACCATAAGTCCGGCAGAAATCAGCATCACGATTTCAATCATCTGGGTCATGCCGACCGTCATCGATTTGCCTGCCGCATTTGTGACGTGCGGACGCAGTTCCGGGAATGTTCCGATCAGCACCACGGCAAGTGCGGAAATAAGGAAAATCGCGACGGAAAGTTTCGCCTTAGAGGAGACTTCCTTCATTTTTGTTTCCGCGACACCCGCATCCATATCTTTGAAAAGACCTTCCGCAACTTTCTTCTGATACTCAGGATCCTGATCGAGCTCCAATCCTTTCTTGTAGACGGAAAGCGCGCCGATAAATAAACCAATCAGTGTCGCGGGAACAATAATGACCAAAATATCGAAATACGTCACACCCAGAGGTGCGAGGAAAGCGACCATCGCAACCGTCGCCGCGGAAATCGGGCTTGAAGGCACCGCATGCTGAGAGGCAATAACGGAAATCGAAATCGGTCGTTCGGGACGAATGCCGGTTTCTCTGGATACTTCTGAAATAACAGGAAGAAGGTTATAGAGAACGTTTCCGGTGCCTGCCATGAAAGTGAAGAGCCAGGCAATCAGCGGCGCAAAGAAAACGATATGCTTCGGATCACGTTTGAGCATGCGTTCGGCCACGCGAACTAACACGTCCATACCGCCTGCGGTTTGAAGCGTTGCCGCTGCAAGCACCACCGCGGTCATGATCAGCATCACGTTGATCGGAGGATTAGAGGGCGCAAGTCCGAATCCGTATACAAGGACCGCAAGGCCCATGCCGCCCGCCATACCAAAGAAGATGCCGCCCCATCGCGCACCGATAATCATCGCCAAAATGACGACTAGAAATTCAGCTGCAAACATAGCGCCTCCTATTTAGCAAGAGCCGCAAGCTCGTTGGTGAGACGCTCCAGATTCTCTTTAGCTTCCTGAACCTGAGTCTTTCTCAGCGTGAGTTTTGCGTTGTCTCTTTCAAGGTGCAGCGCCAAGCGATCCAGCTGACGTTTCACTTCATCCGTATTGGAGCCGCCGATCGTCTTCTTGGCCTGAGCGTTCTTACTCGGATCAAGCGCTTCCTGAATCAGCTCATTGGTCAGCGTAGTCGTGCGGCCTAAGAGTGTCTGATAGATCGGATTCAAATCGTCTGTTGTGATTTCATTGGCGAACTTCTGCTTCTCCTGCATATAACCCACCAGCATCGCAACCACGCCGTGCGCGGAACGGAAAGAAATTCCGTCGTGGCGCACCATGTAGTTTGCAAGTTCGGTAACCGTACAGAAATTGCCGACGGCGTTTTCGCGCATACGTTCCCGCTTGAGCGTCAGTGTCTTCACGGTCACATTGATGAGCGCGATATCGGCTTCAAATTCCTGCATGCCGGTCCAGACAAAGCGCATCGCCTCAGTAGAGGAATCGCGGCAGTGCGTGAACGGAATATTTTTGAGAACACTGAACACGGATACAAAGAACGCTTCAAGATGCGCGGCTTTGCCTTTAACATGCTCCAGAGTCATCGGATTCTTCTTCTGCGGCATGATCGAAGAGCAGACCGCGCAGGAGTCATCCACTTCAACATAGCCATATTCCGGTGTCGACCAGATATAAAGGTCGTAGGCAAAACGCGACAGGGTGTTCGATGCGATCGCGAAAGCAGAAAGAATATCCATGCAGTAGTCACGGGAAGCGGTGCAGTCGATCGAATTCTGCATCGGCTCATCAAAGCCGAGAAGCTCCGCGGTTCTTTCGCGATTAATCATGAAGGTCGTTGAACCCATGGAACCGCCGCCAAGCGGGCAGATGTTCAGAGATTCCCAAGCGTTTTCAATTCTTCTGAAGTCGCGTTCCAGCGCGTTGAGAATACCCGAAAGGTAGTGACCGAAAGTAATCGGCTCTGACGGCTGCATATGAGTGTAGCCTGACATGACAGCGTCGCGGTTTTTGTCGGCTAAATCCAAGAGGCTTTGGCGCAGTTCATTAAATGAAGCACAGAGCTTGAGGTAAAAACCTCTGATATCCATTCTCTGCTCGCAGGCGAAGAGGTCGTTGCGGGAACGCGCTGTATGCTGCTGTCCGCCGATTTCCGGCCCGGTCTGTTCCAGAAGATAGCGCTCGAGGTTGAAATACAGATCCTCCACATTGGGATTGATTTCAAACTCCGGATGTTCCTGCATCGCGGCAATACGCTGCGTGCATTCAAGAATAGAGGCCGCGACGTCCTGCTTAATAATGCCCTGCTCCGCAAGCATAATGACATGCGCTTTGTTGATATCGAGAATCGTCTGATAACTTCTCTCTAAATCCTGTGCGATGGCGGGACCGATGAGGTATTTCACGACCTCGGTCGCCGGTTTCTTCTTAATTTTTCCGCGATGTTTCTCGTCCATGGTTTGTCTCCTTGGTTGATGAATTGAATTAGGACAAAAATATTTTTATCTCAGGCGATGGCAATCGGAAAATAACTTAGAAAAATTCGATAATAATTTTTTAATTATTCGATGTTTTATGCAAAAATTTATTATCGAAACAAAGAATTATGTACCCGGAGAAACGTCATGCTTTTCGGAACGCACACCAAAGTTTTTATTGCCGTCGTCGAACAGGGCAATATTCAGGAAGCCGCCTCCGTTCTCAAAATCTCCCAATCCTCTGTCTCTTATCACCTAAAGGAGCTTGAAAAAGAAGTCGGCTTTCAGCTCTACGACCGAAGCCAAAAGCCGAATCATCTGACGGAAGAAGGCGCTTTGCTTTTCAGAGAGCTTCGGCAGGAGCGAGAGCATCTTGCGCGCACACTCGGAAAGCTAAGATCAGGCTGCTCGATTCGGCCGACATTGCGATTCGGAATTGTTGAAAGCCTTGCTCGCAATCTCGGAGCATCTGTCATTGAGAATCTCGCCTCGCGTTTATCTTCTATCGTTATGGTCACCGGAACCTCGGAGCGTCTCTACAGCAAACTCAAGCACCGAGACATTGATTGGGCGATCACAAGCAGACTGCCGGACGCGTCCGAATTTTTGACGCAGAAACTGTTTTCCGAACCCTCCGTCCTTGCGGTTCCTCTGTCTATGGATTTTGGAGCAAAGGCTGTCAGCTGGCAGGATTTAAAGTTCTGCGGTCTGCCGCTGCTGCGTTATATCCGCTCCTCCGGCGGACACAAAATCACGGAATCACTGCTGGGCGCTCTTTCCGTAGATCTTCCCGTCAAAATTGAAGTGGATGACGGCGCGTCATGCTGAAGCTGATCGCTGAAGGCCTCGGCTGGTCTTTTATACGGCCTGCGACTTTAATTCAGCACCTGGAACTTACTGAGCGCATCAGAATTCTGCCGATGCCCAACCCCGTGATGCAGCGCCAGCTTATTCTCGCATACCGCAAAGACATCGACCCGCAGATGCGGGACGAAATTTTAGTCATCTGCGATCGATTTTATAAAGAGACACTGCACCCGGAAATTATCAGACTTGCACCCTGGCTTGCCGCATCCTTACCCGCTTCATAAAGTAAAAGCCTGATCATCTGTTAGGACAATCAGGCTTGTCTGTCTGTTTATTTGTGGGGCTCAGCCACCGGAATCGGAACAGCATCGGAGTTTATTTCCGGATTCGGAATCTCTTCCGGAGAATCCGGCTTTCTCAAAGGAAGCGGAACTGAGGAGGAAGTCT
The DNA here is from genome assembly GCF_943193095.1 of Parasutterella muris. NCBI lineage: Bacteria > Pseudomonadati > Pseudomonadota > Betaproteobacteria > Burkholderiales > Sutterellaceae > Parasutterella > Parasutterella muris. Next base: position 5,028 of record NZ_CALPCV010000016.1, read on the forward strand.
CCGGAGCCGCCTGGACTTGTTCCTTCTTCAGCTTTTCGGCTTCTTCTAAGTCTTTGATCGCCTGCTCTTCTTCAATCAGCGCCTGATCAATCCAGCCGCCGCCAAGGGACTGATAGATCTGACCGATGGAGCTCAACGCTCTTGCCTTAACTTCCGCAAGCTGAATTTCCTGCGGAAGCAGAGACTGCTCAGCCTGCAGAACTGTCACGTAACCGGTGTAGCCGCCCTGATACTGAGCGGTCGCGAGCTTCTGATATTCCTGAAGGCTCTTGACCAGCGCCCTCTTCGTGCGAAGCTCAATGACCGCGTTCTCACGGCTGCTGAGCGCGTTATCCACATCGGCAAACGCCTGCGCGACCGCTAACTGATAAGCCGCCAACATCGCTTTCTGCTGCGCTTCAGCACTCTTTACACCTGCCGTAACGGCGCCCCAGCGGAAGATCGGACCGGTAAACGAACCGGTATAACTCCACATGTGCGATGGGCTCTTAAATAAATTATGCAGCTCGTCACTGGCGTAGCCCAATCCCGCTGAGAGCGAAATGGTCGGGAAATAAAGCGCTTTAGCCGCTCCGATATCCGCGTTCGCTGCCTTTAACGTCTCTTCAGCCTCAACAATATCCGGCCGCTGCGTCAGAAGATCACTCGGAATACCGGCCGCAATCACCGGTGTGCTCAGTTCATCAAGCTTCTTGAACTGAGGCATCGCCTTCGGAGCGATACCGGTCAGAATCGATAGAGAATTGATCAGTTCCGTGCGGTTCTGCCGAATCTGAGGAATCTGAACCATGGCGCTTTCCCACTGAGAACGCGCCTGCGCGACTTCCATCTCGGAAACATTGCCGTACTGGAAGCGAAGCTTGAAGAGCTTGTACGTTTCAAAGTAACTTTCCGCTGTCGCGACGTCAATTCGATACTGTTCGTCAGCGGCAAGAATTGAAAAATAAGTGCTGACCACCGAACCGATCACAGAAGCGATCGCGGCTTTATGCGCAGCCTGTGCGGACCGATAGGAAGCAACCGCAGATTCAGTCTGTCTGCGGATGCGTCCCCAGAGATCAATTTCCCAGGAAGCGTTTGCCAAACCCTCATAGGTTGTAATGGCTTTACCGTCCATCATGGCGCCCGTCACAGTATTGAGACTTTGGCGGGCCTTTCCGCCGTCACCGCTGTAGGAGAGCTGCGGGAAGAGACTCGAGCGGGATACGGTCACCTGGGCGGCCGCCTTCTCTACATTCGCCATAGTCTGCTGCAGAGTGCGGTTGTTCGCGATCGCTTTGGATACCAGGTAATCCAAAGCCGGATCGTTGTACTGCCGCCACCAGCGGGCGGTCAGCCAGTTAGAGGCGTCAACCTGCCCGTGGATGTTCCTGAAGTTCTCAGGAACCGGCACAACCGGTCTTTCATAATCGGGACCGACCGCGCAAGAGGAAAGAAACAGCGCGGACGACACGGCCGCCGCCAAAATCAGGAATCTTCTTTTCATTGTTTTCCTCCTTCTTTGCCGTCGTCTTTAGCATCAGCCTTTTGCGACTGTTCATTGGCCTGCTCCAGCTTTTCCGCGATCTTATTGTCCTTGCGTTTGAGCGCGCGCTGAGCTTCTTCATCCGAAACCGCGTCTTCGGCATGGACATTATCCTCGCGCTGCTTGTCAGTCAGGGATTCAATGCCGACCTTCTGATCCTCGGTTGCTTCCGGATTGAAATCCGGAGAGTTGGTGATCGTCAGAGTGCCGTCGGGTGATACCTTAACATCAGCTTTCGGGTCATACACGGTACCCGGTCCTTTGAGGATTGCAAGGCGCAGTTTGTCAGTGATCGGAATATTGCGCTCAGCTAATTTAGCGGCAAGTTTCACCGCGCTCTTAGCGCCGCGGCGTTCCGCCCATCCTTCAAACCAAACATAGAAGATCGGGACAAAGAGCAGCGCAAGTGTAGACACGCCAATCATGCCGCCCACAATACCGGTACCGAGAGAGTGTCTCGAAGCGGCGCCCGCGCCTGTCGCAACCGCAAGCGGGAGTGTGCCGCCGATAAACGCAAGAGACGTCATGATAATCGGACGGAAACGAAGCTCGCCCGCGTCAATAGCCGCACGCACCAAATCCATACCCTTGTTTCTGAGTTCAACCGCGAACTCGACGATAAGAATCGCGTTCTTTGCCGCCAAACCGATCATCACCAGCATACCGATTTGGAAGTAAACATCGTTCTCAAGTCCTCTCGCCCATGTCGCAACCAGTGCGCCGATCACGCCGAACGGAACCGCCAGAATGACGGAGCCCGGAAGCGCCCAGCTTTCATACTGCGCGGCAAGCACGAGGAACACGAGCAGCAGACCGAAAGCAAACACCACCGCTGACGATGAGCCTGAAGACTGCTGTTCATAACTGATGCCGCTCCAGCCGTAGGTATAGCCCTGCGGAAGTGTTTCGGCAGCGACTTCTTCCAACGCCTTCATACCTTGGCCGGAAGAGTAGCCCGGAGCCGCATTGCCAATCACCTGAGCCGCTGGGAATCCGTTAAAGTGCGGCAACAGCGTCGGTCCGCTCGTGTATTCCGTTGTAATCACGGAACTCAGCGGAATCATCTCGCCCTTGTTGTTGCTGACATAGAGCTTGGAAATATCATCCGGGCTTTCGCGATAACGCGGTTCAGCCTGAATAATCACAAACCACACGCGGGAGAACTGACTGAACTGGCTCGCAATGGCAGAACCGAACTGACTCTGAAGCGTGTCGAACACGCTTTGCGTATCCAATCCGAGAAGCTTTGCCTTGTCTTTGTCGTACGTGATCTTTAGCTGCTGATTGGAAGCGCTGAATGTCGAAGTAAGACCCGTCAGCTCAGGACGCTGACGCGCGGCGGCAAGGAATTTTTCCAGGTTCTCGCCAAGCTGCACCGGAGAGCCGCTCGCGGTGTCCTGAATCCAGAACTCAAAACCGCCCGTAGTACCCAAGCCCGGAATCGCAGGCGGGTTAATCGGGACCACCAAACCGGAAAGCTGAGAAGACATGCCCATGCGCTGCATATCCTGCATAATCGCGTTCGCATTCATCTTTTCCGCTGTCTTCGCGTTCTTATATCGTTCTGAGAACGGAGAAAGCGTCATGAAGTACGTACCGGCGTTGGTCTTCATACCGCCGTCAATCAGCGAGAAACCGGAGACGGAGTTTCTGGTCTCAACGCCCTTGATCGGTTCGAAAGCTTTATCCACGGTCTGCATCATCGTCGAGGTTCTCTGCAGACTCGCTGACGGCGGAAGCATGATGGCCGCAACCACATAACCTTGGTCTTCGCTGGGCACAAAGCCTGTCGGCAGCACTCGGAAGATCGAGAAAATGCTGACCATCATCGCGCCAAAAAGCACCACCACTAAAAGTGTTCTTCTAAAGAGCGCCCTTGTCCAGCCGCCGTATTTAACCGTCAAAATACCGAAGAGACGGTTAAATTGATAGAAGAATCCTTTTGTCTTCGGTTCGGAATGACTCAGCCAGCTTGCACAAAGCGCAGGCGTCAGCGTAAGTGCCACAAAACCGGAAATCGTGACGGAAATCGCAATCGTGATCGCGAACTGCTTATAGAGCATACCGGTCGTTCCCGCCATGAATGCCGCAGGAATAAAGACGCTCGCGAGAACCAGTACGGTTGCGATAATCGGGCCGGAAACCTCAGACATAGCCGCGATCGTCGCGTCCACCGGGTTCATCGCCTTTTCCGACATATTTCTCTCGACGTTCTCCACCACCACAATGGCGTCGTCCACCACCAAGCCGATCGCGAGCACCAAGCCGAAGAGCGTCAGCAGGTTGATGCTGAAGCCCAGCGCAAGCATACCGATAAAGGTACCCGTCAAAGCGACCACAATGGCCGTACAGGCAATCGCTGTAGATTTGAAACTCTGCAGGAAGATATAGATAACCGCAATAACCAGCAGAACAGCTTCAAATAAGGTCTTAATCACCTCTTCAATAGAAATACGGACGAAATCCGTGGTATCCATTGCAACCTTATATTCAAGCCCTTCCGGGAAACTCTTCTTGAGTTCCGTTAACGCTTTGCGCACATTGTCAGATACGTCGAGCGCGTTGGCGCCTGCCTGCTGATACACAGCAATCAGCGCCGCCGGCACGCCGTTCATATTGGCGGTTGCCTCATAGCTTCTTGAACCCACCGCGACTCTTGCGATGTCTTTCACACGCACGATCGCGCTGCCGTCCTGATTGGATCGGACAATGATGTCCTCGTAGCCCTTCGGATCAACTGAAGGAGAAGGTGCGATGATCGGGAAGGTCTGAATCGTTGAGGGCAGAGAGGGAGCAGCACCGATGTTGCCTGCTGCAAACCGGCTGTTCTGTTCGGAAATCGCCGATGTCACATCAGAAGTTGTAATGCCCAGCGAAGCCATTCGATCGGGGTTAAGCCAAATACGCATCGCCTGATCCGCATTACCCAAAATCGCTGATTGTCCGGCGCCCTTCACGCGCTTGATCGCGTCCATTACGTAAACATTGGCGTAATTGTTGATGTAGTCGCGCGAGTACCTCTTATCAGGACTGTAGATACCAACCAGCATCAAAATCGAAGACGAACGCTTTTCGATCGTCAGGCCGTTGGTAATGACCTCTGAAGGCAGATACGGCTGAGCGATGTTGACACGGTTCTGGACCTGAACCTGAGCGATATCCGGGTCCGTCCCGATCTCAAAGAACACCGTCAGCATCATCGAACCGGACGAAGACGACGTACTCTGCATGTAAATCATGTTGTCAACGCCGTTGATCTGCGTTTCGATCGGAGCGGCGACCGTATCGGCCACCGTTCTGGCGTCCGCACCGGGATAATTAGCCGTTACGGTGATCTGTACCGGCGCCATGTTCGGATACTGCTCAATCGGCAGCTGGAACATTGATAGCAGACCGGCGATAACAATCACCAGAGAGGTGACGATCGCGAAAATCGGTCGTTTAATGAAGAAGTTCGAAAACATATGCCGCCTCCCGATGATTAGTTGACAGCGTCGGAGGCAGAATCAGAGGATTTAACGCTCGTGTCCGGTTTAGCCTGATCTACTTCTTTGAGAACTTTAACAGGCGCATCTGTCGCCAAGAGCATCATCCCTTCGGTAACGACCCGATCTCCGTCCTGCAGACCGTTTGTGATCAGCCAGTCCTGACCGATCCAGCTGCCGACTTCAACCGGACGAAGCTGAGCCTTGTCATCCTTAGTAATGACCCATACAAAATGTCCCTTACTGCCCTGCTGAACCGCAATCTGAGGCACGACAATCGCATTGACGTACTTAGAGCCCTTCACAATCGCGCGAACGTACTGCTGAGGACGCAGAACATTGTCCGGGTTGTCAAAGGAAGCTCTCAGTTCAAACGTTCCGGTATCGGGATTGAAGTTCGGGCTCGAGAATGTGACACGGCCGGTGTGACCGTAAATTTCACCGCCCGCAAGCTCAAGCTGAACCTCGTAATCATGATTAGGCGGTGTTTTCAAAATACCCGCTTTCACTTCTTTCTGAATCTGCGCTTCCTGGTTCTCCGACATGGAGAATGTCACCCACATCGGAGACATGGTATAGATGGTCGCCAAGTGCGCGTTTGATGTATTGATATAAGTCCCGTCCGTCTGAAGCGCAGAGCTTGCATAACCGGTTACGGGAGAAGTAATCGTGCAGTACGAGAGATTCAGTTTCGCGCTTTCAACCTGAGCTTTAGCGTTAGACACCGCAGCACTTGTCGTCTGGAAATTTCCGACGGCCTGATCAAGGTCGGTCTGACTGAGCGCTTTCAGCTTGGCCAGCGGTCTGATACGGTCTAAATTGCGTTTTGCGACCTGATGCGCCGCTTCACTTGACGCAAGAGAGGCCTCGGCTTCTCTCAGCTGGACTTCAAACGGTTTTTTATCCATCAGGAAAAGCACCTGACCTTCTTTAACCGTGCCGCCCTCCGTGTATTGGCGGCTGTCGAGAAAACCGTTCACTCGGCTGTAGATCTCAACCGCGCGCGAGCTGTCAGTTTTTGCGACCCAAACCATGTCGGCAGGAACATCATGACGTGAAACTTTAACGACAACAACAGGACTAGGACCGGCAGAGCTGCCGACATCGGTTTTCTTATCACAGCCGGATAACGCCAGGAAACCGCTCGTCATAAGAATTGCCATAACAGTCGGTTTTATCAAAGTTTTAATCACGATTTTTCTCTCTACGTTGTTCTAATAAACCGCAAGGGCCGATTTAATCGTGATTAGTATGTAACAGAATTTACACTTAGTCGGGATTTCCCTACCCATTTTCGCCATAAAGATGTGATTAATTCATTCGCCGCCAACATCTCTCAATCCCGAAAACACCGAATGCGCCTAAAATTCTGATTAATGAAACAAATCGGTTATTTTTTCCGCCTCGACTCTTTATGATGATTACAAGAAAAACAACACTTTTCCTTGCCTGTGCTCTGTGCTCGTCCGCGGTATCGGCTGCCGCCTACCGCGCACCGCACTGGAAAAGCTTCAAGCTCGGCGAAGACACCTACAGCACAATTTACAAGACGGCCAATCGCTCGGATGACTATGCCTGCCGGCTTAAAAGCCAAAGCGTTTACGACAATAATGAAAGCCAGCTGGTGGTCTTCGGACCTTGTTTAGGCAGCGGACCGCTTGAAACTGTGCTTTTTAACTTCAACAAGGATAAGGTGCTGACTTCGGTACACGCCTACTACAAGCTTGCCGAGGGAACCCAGGACGCGTCCGAACTCTTTGAGACCATTTCAAATCAGCTCGGAGGCGGATTTAAAGAGTACAACCTTGCGGAAAACGGCGTCAGCTCCAAGGTTTGGAAAAAAGAAACACCTCGGATCAGCTACGAAATTAAATTAACCGGAAGCGAGTATGTCGTCGTAGAAAATCTGCGCGGCAGCTCAGAAACCAAAGGACACGTGACGGACAAAACCAAGGCGGTCGCCTCTCACATTTTTAATTATGAGAAAAATGTCTCTCTGCTGCATGATTATGCGCAGGCCTACTCACCTTCTGAACTGATCGACATCACTCGGGAAGACGAAACCGGTTATCACGAGATCACTAAAAACGGCTGTTCCGTCAAAGGCATTCTGCGGGAAAGGCACACCAATTACATTGTGATGGATTCGACGCAGATCTTTCTTTCCAATATGAAGATGATGAAACACTTCCCGCTGGATCGAGTCGGCCTTCTGAAGCTCAAAGACGTAAGCGTTGACCGCGGCAAGATTTACGCCACACTGGTGTCTCCCATTGAACCCGCTCAGGCGACGCTCAGTGACAGACTTGAAGCGCTTGATCTGCTTGAAGCGCGCCGAATAAAAGAGGCAGAAGCTAAAGACCCGCAGGTGCGGCACCACTATGCGGTCGCCAAGAGCGCCGAAGGCGTCCTGATGCAGGGCCCCTGCTTTGTACCGTTCCAAGAAGGACAGCCCTACAACGAAAAGAAGTGCCTTGAAAAAATCGAGAATTACTTCAAATCCTACGACTTTTACCGCACACCGACTTACCGCTTCTTTAAGCGTCTGAGCAACGCACTCTGACAAGAAGCCTAAACCGCGGACCGGCTCAGCTGAGTCGGTTTTTTATTAATACCGATCTTTGCGTCGTTCTGTGTAAAGTAAAGATTTTGCGAACGACGCACAAACACTAAACTTCCATTGCGACACAAACTGACGCTGCAGCTTGTAAGATTGATATTGCCTTAAAAAATACTCGAGTTGCTCTTGCACTACACGTTGACGCAACAATCGACAAAATCAATAGAAATTTAAGATGAATGGGCTTGAACAAGGATTAGCTGATTATTTACTTAACCTTCCAAAGCATTGCGAAGAAAAAAACTTAGCAGAGTTTCCTTCAACCGGCGGAAAAGTTGAACTCGATCTTTTTTCAAACGATCGAAGGGAGAAGTTTATTTTGACTATAAGTCAAAAGAATGTTGTCCTTTATTACACCTTCCAGACAAGAGCAAGAAATTGCTATGTTCTGGCAAGGCTGGATTATGGCGCTCCTCACTTAAATCCGGATGGAACGAGAATAGGCTCTCCTCACCTGCATATTTACAGGGAGGAATACGGTGATAGATACGCCATAGAATTACCAAAGGAGATCTTTTCAAAAAAAGAAAATCCTATACAAACATTCCAAGATTTCTTAAACTTTTGCAAAGTAGTTGGAACTCTGCCATTTGAATATGGATTCGTATTTAACCCAGAACAGTGAAATAGAAAGTCTTATCGATAAGTATTATCGATGGCTCAAGGAAAACACTCTTGTAAAGTCAGTTCAAGGTGTGACGGAAGTCACTACGCCTTTTTTGAATAGACACAACGACTTTATCCAATTGTATGTAGTAGGTGCAAACAGTAACACTTTCACTCTCTCAGACCTTGGATCAACAATACAAGATTTAGAAATGTGCGGATGTGATGTTTTAAAGGGACATCGCTTTACTCTTCTAAACCAAACGTTAAACGGTTTCGGTGTAAAACTTAAAGGTCAGGAACTTTACGTTGAAGCACAAAAGGAAACCTTTTGTTGGGCAAAACATTCCTTATTACAGGCTGTGTTATCCGTTGACGACCTCTTCTATTCGGCCAAACCAAATGTAGAACCCTTCTTCTTTGAAGATGCTGCAGCCTGGTTGGATTCCTTAGGTATTCGATACACACCAAGGCTCTCTTTAGTCGGTCGGTCTAGATTCCAAAACTACTTTGATTTCGCAATTCCGAAGTCTAAGAATGCCGGAGAAAGACTTATCAAACTTGTAAAAGATCCTACAAATGACGCCGCACGTTTGGCGCTGTTCTCTTGGGCTGACACCAAAGCTCAAAGGGGGGCATCGGCAAAATTCTATGTCATTTATAGAAATTCATCGACAAAAGACAACTCTAAATTTAGAACGGCGCTCACCAGCTATGATGCCATTTCTTTCCCATGGGATGAGAGGGATCAATTCTCGGAGGCTTTAGCCAATTAATCCCTCGCTCCGAGCCATCGAACAGGAATCCGGACATGAAAAAAGCTCTGTAACAGGAAGTATCACAGAGCTAAGTCCTACAAGGAGGGAAAAATCATCTATCTTTAGGGAACCTTGTACACAAAGTTATGACAGCCGCCGCAATAGTTCACTCCAGCCTTGTGGCCTTTATGACATTCTGAGCACGGAAGCGCGCCTTCATGCTGAGCGTGAGGATTAACTTCATAGCGGCCTTCGGTTTTTTGGATCATCGCGGGATAGTCTCCGTGACAGGTCGCGCAGACATCCAGGTCTCCGGAGGTCTTGACCTTATTGTCCGGAGTGTGGCAGGACTCGCATTTCATCCCGCGGGCGACATGGCGGTCAGCTAAAAATTGTCCCTGCTGAGCCTGAGCAGTCAGGCAGAAAAGAGACAGGATCATGGCGGAAAAAGCAATGAGGCGCATATTCTTTTTATCCTTGTTTAGAGCCTCGGGCTATTCGCCCGAGGCTTGATTACAGCTGCGTATTACAGAGTGGTGTCCGGAAGTCCGGCAACATTCTTACCGACGTGACGGCCGTAAACCAGACATTCTGTCAGGTTGCCGCCGCCCTGATAAACGAACTTCAGTGCGGATGCGATTTCACCGACGCTGTAGAGGCGCGGAATCGGTGTGCCGTCCCAGGCCAGAACGCGTCTGTCGCCGTCAGCAAGAAGACCGCCCTTAGTGTTCGGGCCGCCGGCAACAAGCGGCATCGCATAGAAGGGACCCTGCTCGATCTTGCCAAGCGTTGCGGGTCTGCGGCCAAAGTCGGCGTCCTTCTTGTCGTCGCAGAACTTGTTGAACTTCGTGACTGTCGTGGTCAGATTTTCAGGGACCATGCGGCCTTTGTTTTCCGGATGGTTCTTGATGAGATTGGCGAGTTCCTCAATGCTGTTGGCTTTGAGAATCAGACCGGAAGCGATCGGTTTTTCATTCTTTTCGTCCCAGTCAACCAGACCGTAGCCGACAACGGAGATACCCAGGCCGACGAGCGGTTTGGAAGCGCGCAGTTTTTCATCGAAAATCATCCAGGACGGAGTTCTCGGATAGGACAGAGAGTTAATGTCGAAGTGAACCGCGGCTTTGTAGAAGAAGTAGCGGCTCGGATTGTCCGTCACCTTGGTTTCTGCTTCATAACGATTGCCGTAGTTGTCAACCACGATGGAGTTGGCGGAACCCACAGCCGGAGTAATGGAGCCAAGACGCATGCCGTTGCAGCGAACCTGAGTCGGAACAATCACGCGGGCAGCGGACTTGCCTGCTTTCTGCAGACCGGCACCTGCGGCCATACCCATAGCGATACCGTCGCCGGTGTTGGATGTCGTACCGTAGAAAGCCCAGCCGTCAACGCCCGGACCTTCAAGGAAAGCCTGACGCATCGGTTTGCTGTATTCGTAGCCGCCGGAGCAGAGAACGACCGCTTTCTTGCCGCGGTAGAAGACCGGTTTGCCGTTATGCATGGCTTTAACACCGACCACTTCGCCTTTGGCGTTCTTGAGCAGTTCAACAGCGGGAGTTTCCCAAACAACCTGAATCTTGTCGCCCTGCTTCTTGACGCCTTCTTCCAGGCAGCGCCAGAAAGCTTCACCGGAGCTGGTTTCTTCTTTCGGGCTGTCAACCGACTTCTGATTGAAGTTCTTCATGCGCTTTGTATATGTAGCACGATAGGCATTGTATTTGCACTCTTTAGCGCCGGGGAAATTTGGGAAAGAAGCCTTGTTGAAACCGGGCTGGCTGCCGCCGATAAAGGCCGGATCAAGAGACTGGAGGAAGTCCAGGTTCGAGGGAGAAAGATCAGCCCAGATCTGAGCCAGAACTTCAGAGTATTCAGGGATTTCGCCTTCTTCTTTCCAGTCAATGTTTTCACCGGAGAACATCGCCTGAGCGTAATCCTTCAGAGCTTTCGGATCACCATCTTTGAACGGGCAGTGGAAGATACCGCCGGACATGCGGGTGTTGCTCAGATGATGGTTCTGGGGGTTCTTTTCCAGAATGATAACTTTAGCGCCGTTCTGAGCGGCAACGATACCGGTAGTCGCACCGGCGCCGCCAAAGCCGACAACTACGACATCAGCTTCACCGTCCCATTTTGCGGGAAGGTTGGCTGCGGGTGCGGCAAACGCAGGCGCGACAGCGGCAGCTGCAGCACCGGCTACGGCACCTTTCATAAAGGAACGACGGGAAGCGGTGATGGATTTTGTCATTGATTTCTCCTTGAGATGCGTACCCAAAATGGGCCGCGATGAGAAAATTTTAGTTTTTGCGGCTGTTTTCCCTCAACAAGCAAACGGCCATTGACAGAATCAATTCAATGCAACAAAATTAAAGATTCAATTAAGAATCCTTAAGGATCGATTCCGCGGCGATTCTTCCAAAACAAACGGCGCTGTTAATGCCGTTGCCGCCAAGTCTGTTTTTCCCGTGAAGGTTGCCGATCATCTGTCCGCAGGCATACAAACCGCTAATCGCTCGATGCGCACCGAGCACACGTGCCTTTGTGTCGATCGCGACGCCGCCGAGCGTAGTATGAATTTTAAAAAACACCCTCACGGCCCAATACGGCGGCTTGTTGAGTACGCCGCGTTCCTGAAGCTCCGCGGCTGAGGCTATCAGATGATCGGGGTTCACCTGCAGCGCCTCGGCTAGTGCTTCCAAAGTTTCGCGGCGCCATGAACGACCGCTGTAAAGCCCGCGGTAAAGACTCTTTCTGCGAGCCAAACCGATCCGCTCCACCGCATCGGAATCGGCGATCGTAAAACAGCGCCGAATATTTTTGCTGCGGTAAGCGCTAAAGATCTCGGACCTCGGACTCGTTTCCTCCACGAATCGGTTGCCGTTCTCATCGACAAGCATCACGACGGTCGGATCATAATCAAGCCGAACCTGCTCCGAGCTTTCCTCAATACCGCCCGGAACGCATTCGATAAACTCCATATTTCTCAGATGAGCGCCAACACTTGAAGCGGTATAAATCATTTCTCCTGTCGCTCCCGGATGGCTGTCGCTCCCCATTTCAGCAAAGAGCGGAGAGGACTGAGCCAGCATCTGACGGTTCGCACCGAAACCGCCCGAGGCAAGCACGACTCCGCGGTTGGCAAAGAGCAGACGCTGCTCTCCGCGGTACGTCACTCGAATGCCAACCACCCTGCCCGTTTCATCGTCCGTCACAAGACCGGTCACCGCGGCAGAAGTGCGCACATCCACGCCCTTTCTCAGACAGGCGTTGGAGAGTACCTGCACATAGCCGGTCCCCGAAGGCTGAAGCGGCTTGTAGGAGCGTCCCCAGAGGCCTCCGTAAACCAAGTGCGGAACCGGCAAAAATTTCATACCCTGAGATTTGAGCCATTCAAGCGCGGCGCCGCAGCTTGCCGCATAGACCGAAACGACATCCTCATCCGCGTATCCCGCGGCCGATTTCAGGATTTGCTGCTTAAAAAGCTCCACACTGTCTTCTCCGCGCTTTACCGCTTCATCGGTCACCGCGTTGAAGTAGCCGCCGGAATGCAGCGTATCGCCGCCAAGAAACGCCATTTTCTCAAGCAGCGTGACCTTCAGACCGTATTCCCTGCAGCTGAGCGCGGCCGTAAGGCCGCCGGAGCCGCCGCCGACAACGATCACATCAGAGTACTCCTGCGGCAGGTTCCCTCTGGCCAAAGCAGAAAGCGGCAGGCACATTAAACCGGATTGCAGCAGCAGTCGCCGTTTCATAAGAGACCCTTGTAATGATCCAGATCATGCAGAAACGCTGCCAGCTCAGCGGCGTTTTCCACTTCAAGTTTGTCGTAAACACTCGCTCTCTGTGAGCGGACCGTACGCTCGGAAATTCCTCTTACCCCGGCTATGACCTGATTCGTGAGTCCCTTGGCAACCATTCGGGCGTTTTCTTTCTCGGCTTCCGTCAGCTGATTCCACTGCTGCATCAGCGCTCGTCCGAAAGCCTGATCTTTACGATTGGAAATATTGAGCTCGATCGCCGATTCAATTTCTTCAAGCAGCGTTTCAAGTTTGGGCGGCTTAACGAGGAAGTTTTTTGCGCCTTTATGCACCGCCTGAACCGCCATCTCAATGTCTCCGTGCGCAGATAGGAAAATAATCGGAAGATCGATTTTGAGCCGAATCATTTCGTCCTGCAGCTCCAGCCCCGACATGTTCGGCATACGAACGTCCAGCACCAGACAGCCGTCAATCCTGTTGTCGTCGTTTTCTAAAAATTCGGCCGCGCTGCTGTAGCAGACAACTTTGAGTCCTGCCATCTTTAAAAACATGGACTGTGCCGTCAGAACGGTCGCGTCATCATCCACTAGCCTGACAATAGGTTCACTGCGCATCATTCTTTCCTGTACTTTGAAAGCAGGAGAACCGCTTCGAGCCCTCCGCCTTTAACTTTTCTAAATTCCAAGTGCCCACCGTTGGACTCTGCCATTGCGGATGCAATCGCCAAACCCCAGCCCAGTCCGTCCTCTTTCGAGCTGTAGCCGATCTGTCCGATCTTTAAGAAATCTTCATCTGATATCTCGGGACCGTTGTCAATCACGGAAAGGCGCCAGCGTTCAGGCTCCTCCTCGACTTTGATGAGGATCTTCGGACGCCTGACCGCAGAAGCCGAGGCTGACGCATTCTTGATGAAATTCACGACAATGAATTCAATTTCAAACGGATCCGCCTGAATTTCACAGCCCTTTTTAACTGTGCTGACGATTTTTATATCTCTGCTGTAGCGCAGAACGCGGTCGACAATGTCTTTCAGATCGCACACCTCAACCGTTTTCTTTCGCGCCTTAGCGTAACTGCGGACGTGTTCGATAATGCCTGAAGAGCGCTCAACCTCGGATTGAATCGCATCAATGATTTCCTTGGCCGGCCCCTCGAGCATGCCTTTTCTGCGCAGAAACATGACGAGGCTTCCGGCATAGTAGGAGATATTCGTGATCGGCTGCTTGATTTCATGCGCGAACATACTTGAGAGCTGCGACACAATGCTCATGCGCTCCATCGAATCTACTTTGATCTTATTTTCCTGAGCTTCCCTATGGAAACGTTCCATTTCAACGAGCGCATACCGAAGCTGAGCCGTTCGCTTTTTCACCAGCCAGTTGATGTAGATGCTATGTAAAACCCAAAGTGCAAGCAGCAGAAAACCGATCAGCAGAGGATAGCGATAGTGGGCAAGAAACGCGTCTAAAGACCAGATGCTGACCGGCTTAAAAGGACCGATTTCCAGCTTGCGCAAAAGCTGATAAGTCGGCACGAAATCATTGGCGACCGTCCACTGGAAATCCTGACCTTCGTCAGGCATCGTGAGCAGCGCGACTGCCACTTTGCGGGAAATACTCGAAGGAACCCCGGGCAGCGAAGAAAACACCGCATCCGGGTACAAGTCCGTGCTTTTTGCGCACCCGAGATGACTCTTGGATTCATTCAGCACTCTAAACTCGCCCGGGCGCACTGCGCCTGAAATAATCAGATTTTCTAATTCACAGGCCGCGAGCACGCCGATTTCCGCGGCTTCAGCCCGAATGAGCGCGACCACGTCCGGATATAAGTGATGGGACTCCACCACGCGCCGGAAAAATTTCTCCGGATTGCCAAAGCGCGCAAGCTCCCCTTTTGCGATGAGCCAACCGGGAAAACTGTCGGCGGAAGTGACCGCGACCACCTTTCCCTTGGCGTCGGAAAGCTCCTTGATCTCACTGCTCGTCGGAACAATAAAAGCGGAAGCGACTGTATGACTGACGTCAGGCGAGGACTTAGGTTCACGCGTTGCAACCTGATGCGCGCCCTTGGATTCCATCAGAGACACGTAAGTCGAAGCCGAAGAAACAATAAAGCCCGGCTCAAATTTCCTGATATCTTCGTCCACGCGTTCCGGATTAATTTCAACGATTCGGAAATCAAATTCGGGCAGAGACTTAATCAGATGATCAATCGTCGGAGAGTAGGTATAAATATAAAAATCCGGAGCGAACGTATCGATCAGACCGATCGTCACGCTCGGTTTTGCACATGCGTCAGCTGCTGCGGCAAGCATAAAGACCGCCGCAAGGACAAAAGTTTTTATGGTTTTTATCGCTGGCAAAATATTCTCCGATTGAAAAATATTCTAGCCAGCCGAGCAGGACTTTAGTATTGATAAAAACGTTAAAAAGAAAAGGAGGCCGAAGCCTCCTTCTGCAGTCTCGGACTTAGTCTTCCGACTCCGCTTTTTTCTTCTGCTGTTTGCTTTCGAGTCTTTCTCGCTCGAGTTCAGCGATATATTCGGGTGTTACATCACCTGTAACGTATTTCCCGTCAAAGCACGAGCAGTCAAACGCCTTGATATTCGGGTTAAAGTGCCCGACGGCATCAATCATCCCTTCGAGCGTTTGGTAGACCAGCGCGTCAGCGCCGATTTCCATACGAATCTCTTCGGTCGGACGATTGTCGCCTGCGATCAGCTCCGAAGAAGTCGGCATATCAATGCCGTAAACGTTCGGATAGCGGACGGGAGGCGCACCGGAGGCGATAAAGACTTTTCTTGCGCCGCTCTGGCGAGCCATACGGACAATTTCCGTAATCGTGGTGCCGCGAACGATCGAGTCGTCAACGAGCAGGACGTTCTTGCCGACAAACTCCACCTTCATGGCGTTCAGCTTCTGACGAACGCTCTTTTTGCGGATCGCCTGACCGGGCATGATGAAGGTTCTGCCGACATAACGGTTCTTAATGAAACCTTCGCGGTATTCCAAACCGAGGGCCTTAGCAAGCTGAGCCGCGGCAGGACGGGAGGAATCGGGAATCGGCATTACGACATCAATATCCTCAAGAGGAATCTGCTTTTTGATTTCCTTGCCGAGGTTTTCGCCTAAACGAAGACGCGCGTCATAAACCGGAATTCCGTCGAGAACGGAATCAGGACGAGCGAGATAGACGTACTCAAAAATGCAGGGATTCAGTTCTGCCTTTTCCGCGCACTGACGCTTATGGATCTTTCCAAGCTCGTCCACCCAAACCGCTTCGCCGGGCGCCACGTCGCCAAGCAGCGTGAATTCGCTGCCTTCAAGCACGACGGATTCACTTGCGAACATGTATTCGGTCGTACCGTCTTCGGCGATGTTCGAGCCGATGCACAGAGGACGAATGCCGTGCGGATCGCGGAAGGCGATCATGCCGTGACCGGCAATGCAGGCGACCACTGCGTAGGAACCTTTAAGGCGTTTGTGCATGCTTGCCACCGCGCCAAAGAGTGCGTCTTCTGTCAGGTGGTTGCCCTGAGTCGTGTTCTGCAGTTCATTGGCAAACACGTTGAGAAGCACTTCAGAGTCGCTTGTGGTATTGATGTGGCGGCGATCGAGCTCATAAAGCTCTTTGGCAAGCTCTTTCGCATTCGTCAGATTACCGTTATGCGCGAGCACGATTCCGTAAGGCGCGTTGACATAGAAAGGCTGAGACTCTTTGTTGCTTGAAGCGTTGCCCTGCGTCGGGTAACGGACCTGGCCGATACCGCAGTTGCCAAGCAGATCCCGCATGTTTCGGGTTCTGAACACGTCCCGCACCAGTCCCATGCCCTTATGCATATGGAAGGTCCGATTTTCCACGGTACAAATACCGGCCGCGTCCTGACCCCGATGCTGAAGCAGCAGCAGTGCGTCATAGAGACGCTGGTTCACAGGACCGGACGCGTACAGTGCCACGATTCCACACATTGTCTTATCTCCAAAGGATTAAAAATATTATTCTTTACGCCAATCCAAAAGGCTCTGAGGAATATAAGGAGAGAACCACACGATCCCCTTTTCCGCTACGGGCACCAGAGCAGAATTTTTCCACCACGGCTGTGTCGAAAGAAAATGCGACGTGCCGCCGATGAAAACCAAAAGACCGACAATCAGTACCCCGCGAAGAAAACCAAACAGGCAGCCAAGCAGACGGTCCTCTGCTCCAATCGAAATGGACGCTAATAAATTACGAATTATTTTACCGATTAAGCCAGATACAAAAACGCATCCGATCACAATCAGGATCACCGAGACGAAAGTACGGACCATCAGACCCATATGGTTCTGGAAAGGAAGCACCTCAGCAAGCGCGGCCGAATAGTAGATCGAGATAAAGAATGCAGCGATCCAGCCGACAAGAGCGAATATCTCTCTGACCATTCCTCGGCTGACGCCAAGGAGTGTCGAGATCACAATGATGATGACAAACAGCCAGTCGAGTTCGCCAAGACCAAGGGAAGAAAAATCCACTTTATTTCACCTGCAGAACCTTTCCGGCGCTGAGACCGGCCATACCTAACTTAGCGCTTGCTTCCGTTGCCGCGTTCTTTGTCTTATAAGGGCCCGACTGAACTCTCCAGATCTTGCCGTTCGCGGTTGAGACCGGAGAGAGGAACGCGTTGACACCGGCCTTTTTCATGCTGTTGACAATCTGCTGGGCCTTGTCCTGATTTGAGAGCGCGACCACCTGAATGTAGAACTGTCCTTTAGGCATCGCCTTGGGCGCTTCCGGTTTAGCTTCAGGCTTCTTAGGCTCAGGTTTCTGAGCTTCCGGTTTCTTAGCCTCGGGCTTCTTAACTTCCGCTTTAGGCGGCTCAGGCTTTTTCACTTCGGCCTTAGGCGTTTCCGCCGGTTTCACCTCTGCCTTCTTGAGCTCAGGCTTCACCGCAGGTTTTGCGCTCGGCTGAACCGCGTTCTGCTGAGGCTGCTGAGGCTCAGCCTTGGAAGCTTCAGCCGCATCATGCGTAATCGCAGAAGGAATCGTGATCTTAGAGACTTCAACAGTATTTTCTTTCGGAATTCTCAGGGGAATCGTTACATTTGCGGGCGGCGGCTCTTTATCAAAAAGCAGAGGAATCGCGATCGCAGCGGTAACAAGAAGCACCAGAGCGCCGACAAAGCGGCGTCTTGCCTTAATCCATTTCTGTTTCTTCGCAAATTCCGCGTCCGCCTCTTCCTGTCTACGGTTTGAATCGAGTTCCGGCTTACGTCTGAAGAGCGGCGGTTTCTTTTCGGCTACCGGCTTTTCAGGTTCAGCTGCCTGCGGCTGGGGCTCGCTCGGCTGCTGAGCGGGCGCGCTCGCAGGCTGGGGAACTTCACTCGGCTGAGGCTGAGGCTGCGGCTGAGCGGCTGCCTGCGTATCCTGATGCTTTGCAAATACCGCCGGGTAAGTTACAAACTCGCCCTGAGACGCTCCTCTTTTTCCGGGAATCTGAGCTTCAGACAGCGGAATCGATTGAGAGCCGAACATCGGCTCATCGGAAAACTTAATCGGTTGAGTGGAGGGAGCTGCATTTTGATCCATGCCGGGCTCAACGTGTTCCGTCTTCGGAGCTTTATCTTTTTTCCAGAACTGCATTCAGGTACATCCTTTAATCTCGGCCAACGGGAACCTTCAAGTCTTCAATTGCGGAGGCAACTGTGAGGAAGGATCCGAAAACGGTTATTTTATCAGTCCCGCCGCGCTCGTTGACGGCTGTCTCCAATGCGGTCTTCACATTGTCAAAAGTCCTGATTCTCTCGGCAAGCACGCCGCTTTCCTCCAAAAAGGCCTTAAGATCTTCTGCTTTTCCGCCTCTCGGTCCTTCTAAATCACACAGATACCAAACATCAAACGTGTTTTTCATGATCTCGCAGACCTGCTTTCTGTCTTTGTCCGAGAGCATCCCGAACACAGCTGCTTTTGGTCCCGGAATCTGCTGAAGCGTTTTAGCAAGCTCTTTGGCCGCATGCGGATTGTGGCCGACGTCGAGATAAATATCAGGCTTCGTACTCACTTTAGAGAAGCGGCCGGTGACTTTAGTCGCAAGCAGCGCCGCGCAGATCGAGTCACGTCCGACTTCAAGGCGGTCGCTCACGCACTGCAGCGCTTCAATCGCACCGCTCGCGTTGGAGAGCTGATGCTCTCCCGGCATGGTCGGAAGCGGAAGATCCTTCAGTTTTCCTTTTGAGCCGACAAAGTCCCAAGTGTCTCTGCCCGGAACGTGTATCGCAGCAAAATCTTTGCCGCGCACGAGCAGTTTCGCGCCGATTTCCCTCGCATAGTTCACTAAGGACGCAGGAGGGTCGTCGTCAGCGCAGACTGCGGATTTGCCGGGACGGTATATATGCGCTTTCTCCCAGCCGATTTTGTCTCTTGTTTCACCTAAGTAAGCAGTGTGGTCAATGCCGACACTTGTGATAATCGAGACCGTGGGCTCAATCGTGTTGACCGCGTCAAGTCTTCCGCCCAAGCCGATTTCCAGCACCAGCGCATCCGGCTTTTTCTCCATGAACAAGAGCAGAATGCCAAGAAGCGTGTATTCGAAATAAGAGAGCGTCATTTCGCCTCGAGCCTGCTCTACTTTTGAGAACATGAGCATCAGGTCTTCGTCGCTGGCGTCTTTGCCGTTCAGGCGTACGCGCTCATTAAATCGGATCAGATGCGGAGAAGTGTGCACCCCGACGCTGTAGCCCGATTCCAGAAGCGCCGACTCTAAAAAAGCGCAGGTGCTTCCTTTACCGTTTGTACCGCCCACTGTAAAGACGGGGCAGTCAAAATGAATCCCGAGGCGCTTGATCATTTCATTCATGCGCTCAAGTCCGAGATCGATGGTCTGAGAATGCAGCTTCTCGATGTGAGAAAGCCATTGATCCAAAGTATCAAAATTCATTGTTTAGTGCCGCAGAAAAAACTTAAGGACCGCCTGAAGCGGTCCTTATCAGAAACTCGTTAAATGATGGAATCAGCCGATTCTTTTTGGAAAAGCGCAATGAGTTTCGCAATCTCCAATTTAAGGTCCTTACGTTCGACAATCATGTCAATCGCGCCCTTCTGGAGAAGGAACTCGGCTCTCTGGAAGCCTTCGGGAAGCTTTTCGCGAACGGTCTGCTCAATAACGCGAGGGCCGGCAAAACCGACCAGGGCCTTTGGCTCGGCAATAACAACGTCGCCCATAAACGCGAAGCTAGCGGAGACGCCGCCCATTGTCGGATCGGTCAGAACAGAAATAAACGGCAGACGGTGCTCGGCAAGCTTTGCGATCATGCCGGTCGTCTTAGCCATCTGCATGAGCGAATTGAGACCTTCCTGCATACGTGCGCCGCCGGTAGCCGTAAAGCAGATGAACGCGCAGCGGTTGTCAATCGCGTACTGAACCGCCTGTACAAATCTTTCTCCGACCACAGAACCCATGGATCCGCCCATGAACTTGAACTCAAAAGCCGCGACAACAGCGGGAATGGAGTGAATGGAACCGGCTTCCACCACGAGAGCGTCTGTCTCTCCGGTGGCAGACTGAGCCTGCTTCAGACGATCCGGATACTTCTTGCTGTCCGTGAAATTCAGCGGATCAATCGAGCGAACGTCCTCACCAATTTTCACGCGGTTTTCCGGATCCAGAATCATGTCAATGCGGTCTCGCGCGCCGACACGCATATGGAAATTACATGTCGGGCAGACATTCAGGTTCGCTTTCAGCTCCTGAGAGTAAAGCGTTGTCCCGCAGTTTGTGCATTTCGTCCAGACGCCGGTCGGCATGTCCTTTTTGGCGCTTTCGCCTTCCGAACGCTTGATCTTTGGCGGGAGCAGTTTTTCAAACCAGCTCATGATGTTGTCTTGTCAATTAAATTCGATTGATTTTAATCTAAGTTTTCGCTCAGCGCTGACCGCTTAAAAAGGAGAATTGCCCTCAGCAGGCAGTCCGAACTTTTCAGGATAGCCGACGCCGGCAAGATAGAGTCCGGAAGGATAGAAAGTCGGAGCGGCTGCCTGTCGGCTGCGCGCCTCAAGCACTTCCCCCATCCACTCAACCGGTCTTGCGCCCTGTCCCACATAAACCAGACAGCCGACGATGTTGCGCACCATGTGATAAAGAAACGCGTTGGCCTTGATATGGACTCGGATCATGCGCCCTCTTCGCTCAACGTTTAGAAATTCAATGGTTTTGACAGGCGTCTTGCTCTGACATCCGACCGCTCTAAAGCTGCTGAAGTCATGCTCGCCTAAAAGCAGCTGCCCTGCTTCGTGCATTTTGACTTCGTCAAGCGGCCTAAAAACCCAGCCTGCGCGTCCTGCCAAGAGCGGGGAGCGAACCGGCTCGTTGGCGATCCAATACTCGTAAGTACGGCTCACAGCTGAAAAGCGCGCATGAAACTCTTCAGGAACAACTTTCGCCCAGCGAACCGCAACTTCCGAGGGCAGATACGAATTAAGCCCGCGAATCCAGGAAACCTCTTTTCGGTCGGCTTCCGTATCTAAATGAACAACCTGTCCGCACGCATGAACCTTCGCATCGGTTCTTCCCGCGCAGACAGCCTTAATTTTTTCACCCGTAAATTGAACAACGGCCGACTCGAGGTAGTCCTGGACTGTCTGTCCGGACGGCTGGGTTTGCCAGCCCTCGAAATATCGGCCGTCGTACTCGAGTCCTAAAGCGACTCTCATGTATTCCTTTTATGCCTTGAAATCAACCAAAATTCTGAGCATGCGGCGAAGCGGTTCGGCCGCACCCCAAAGCAGCTGATCGCCAACCGTGAAAGCGGTGACATATTCCGGACCGAAATTCATCTTGTGAATACGGCCGATCGGAACGGACAGCGTGCCCGATACTTTAGCAGGAGTGAGCTCATGAATGGTCTCTTCCTTGTGATTCGGAATAACTTTGACCCAAGGATTGGCTTCGGCGAGCAATCTTTCGATTTCTTCGCAGGAGACGTCTTTCTTGAGTTTGATGGTGAGCGCCTGAGAGTGGCAGCGCATAGAGCCGACACGTACGCACAGGCCGTCAACCGGCATGCAGCCCGGTTCACCGATCGCGGGTTTGCCAAGAATCTTGTTGGCTTCGGCGCCGCCCTTCCATTCTTCACGGCTCTGTCCGTGCTCAACCTCGCGGTCGATCCAGGGAATCAGAGAACCGGCCAGAGGAACGCCGAACGCTTTATCCGGGAAGTCCGGAGAACGAAGCTCTTCAGTCACTTTGCGATCGATTGAAAGAATCGCGGAGCGCGGATCCTTCAGATCTTCGGCGGCCACACCGTAAAGAGCGCCCATCTGTTCAAGCAGCTCTCTCATGTTGGGTGCGCCGGCACCGGAAGCAGCCTGATAAGTCATGGAAGAAATCCATTCGACCAGATCAGCGCGAATCAGACCGTCAAGCGCCATGAGCATCAGGCTCACGGTGCAGTTTCCGCCGACGTAGTTTTTAACGCCGCTGCGAAGACCTTCCTGAATGACGCTCATGTTGACCGGATCAAGAACAATGATGGCGTCCTTTTCCATACGAAGCGTAGAGGCTGCGTCAATCCAGTAGCCGTTCCAGCCCTTATCGCGAAGCGGTTTGAAATGCGCTTTAGTCCAGTCGCCGCCCTGACACGAAATGACAACGTCACACGCTGCCAAAGCGTCGAGATCATCGGCGTCTTTCAGAACCGGATCGGCATTTACGACTTCCGGAGCTTTTCCACCGGCGTTGCTGGTCGAAAAGAAAGTCGTCTGTACAAATTCAAAATCACCCTCGGCTTTCATGCGGTCCATTAAAACGGAGCCCACCATTCCGCGCCAACCAACCATGCCTAGTTTCAGCATTATTTTTCCCCTTTGTCTCGTTAGGTATTGTTAATTACAAAGCCGCGACAACCGCGTCGCCCATTTCAGAACAGGAAACTTTTTTGCAGCCTTCGCTCCAAATGTCACCGGTTCTATAGCCTTGCGCAAGTACCGTCTTAACCGCATTCTCAATGCGTACTGCTTCTTCCTCCATTCCTAAAGAATAGCGGAGCATCATGGCCGCTGACAGAATTTGCGCTAAAGGATTTGCGATGTTCAGGCCGGCGATGTCCGGAGCGGAACCGTGAGACGGTTCAAAAAGGCCCTGACCTTTTTCATTCAGCGCCGCAGAAGCCAGCATGCCGATGGAACCCGTCAGCATCGCGGCCTCATCGGAAAGAATGTCGCCAAAGAGGTTGCCGGTAACCATCACGTCGATCTTCTTAGGCGCTTTCACGAGCTGCATAGCCGCGTTGTCCACGTACATATGTTCGAGTGTGACTTCCGGATATTCCTTAGAAACGCGGATCATAGTGTCACGCCAAACTTGGCTGGTTTCGAGCACGTTGGCCTTATCCACGCTGACAAGATGTTTATTGCGTCCCATTGCCGCTTTAAACGCGACATGAGCGATGCGTTCTACCTCCGGAACGGCGTAGCGCATCGTATCAAAGCCTTCTTCTGCGCCGGCAAATGCGCCGTCAGGGCTGATGCGTTTGCCGCGGGGCTGACCGAAGTAAACGTCGCCCGTCAGTTCGCGGACAAGCAGAATATCCAGACCGGAAACCAATTCAGGCTTCAAAGAGGAAGCCGCAGTCAGCTCAGGGAAGCAAACCGCAGGACGAAGATTGACAAAAAGACCGAGCGCCTTTCTGAGTCCCAAAATCGCCTGCTCGGGTCTTAAGTGACGCGGCAGCGTGTCGTATTTGAAGTCGCCGACAGCGCCGAAAAGCACAGCGTCGCTTCTCTTAGCGAGCTCCACGACTTCCTTGGGAAGCGGATGACCGAAAGCCGCATAAGCCGCTCCGCCGACAAGCGCTTCTTCATATTCGAAAGGAAGCTTCATTGCGGTCAGCACCTTCAGGGCCTGTGCCATGATCTCCGGGCCGATGCCGTCACCGGCCAATACTGCGATTTTTTTCATTTGTTTTTCCTATTAAGCCGCGCCGCGATCGGCGGCGCATCGATCATTGTTTAGTAGATAGTTTTGACGAGCCAGGGTTTGGCTTTGAGGCGCGCTCTTTCGAAAGCGGCGATTTCGTCCTTATGCTGAAGCGTAATGCCGATATCGTCCAAACCGTTCAGCAAACAGTAGCGGCGGAACTCAGGAACGTCAAAGCTGTGGGCGGTGCCGTTAGGCTCAATCACAACCTGCTTTTCCAAATCAACTGTCAGGCGATAGCCGTTATTGGCCTGCACTTCGTTGAAAAGATGATCCACCACAAATTCGGGAAGCGGAAGCGGAAGAAGTCCGTTCTTAAATGAGTTGTTGTAGAAAATATCGGCAAAGCTCGGCGCAATAATGACTTTGAATCCGTACTGAGAAAGCGCCCAAGCCGCATGTTCACGGGAAGATCCGCAGCCGAAATTTTTTCTGGCAAGCAGGATATCGGCCCCTTTGTATCTGGGCTGATTCAGAACAAAGTCAGGGTTCGGCGTACGTTCCGACGGATCCTTGCCGACTTCGCCTTTATCCAGATAACGCCATTCATCAAACAGATTCGGGCCGTAGCCGGTTCTGTAAATTGATTTTAAAAACTGCTTCGGAATAATCGCGTCGGTATCCACGTTGGAGCGGTCAAGCGGAGCGACAATACCGGTAAAAGTAACGAATTTGTTCATGCTGATAGCTCCTTAGAAGATTTTGCGGATATCGACAAAACGGCCTTCGATAGCGGCAGCCGCTGCCATCGCGGGTGAGCACAAGTGTGTACGGCTGCGGTTGCCTTGGCGGCCTTCGAAGTTTCTGTTGCTCGTTGAGGCGCAGCGATCTTCCGGATTGAGTTTATCGGCGTTCATCGCAAGGCACATGGAGCAGCCCGGGCGTCTCCATTCAAAGCCTGCGTTAATAAAGATCTGATCCAGTCCCTCTTTTTCCGCCTGCTCACGCACGAGGCCGGAGCCGGGAACCACGAGCGCCTGCTTAATGGTCGGCGCAACCTTCCTGCCCAATTTCTTCACCACGTAGGCCGCCGCGCGAATATCCTCAATTCGTCCGTTGGTGCAGGAGCCGATAAAGACATGGTCGGGCGCAATGGAGGTCACAGGTTGCTTGGGTTCAAGTCCCATGTACACATAAGCGCGTTCCCAACCTTCACGTTTAACAGGATCAGGCTGCTCGGAGGGTTCCGGAGTTCTGTCGGTAATCTGCGCGACCATTTCCGGAGAAGTACCCCACGTGACAACCGGAGGAACGGCGTTTCCATCGATTTCCACTTCAATGTCAAAGTGAGCCCCCTCGTCGCTCTTCAATGTCCGCCAGTATTCTTCGGCTTGTTTAAAGAGTTCTCCTTCGGGCGCAAGCGTACGTCCGCGCATGTATTCAACGGTTTTATCGTCAACCGCGACAAGACCGCAGCGAGCACCCGCTTCAATCGCCATATTGCAGAGCGTCATACGGCCTTCCATCGAGAGGGCTTCAATTGCGGGGCCCGCGAATTCAATTGCGCAGCCGGTGCCTCCGGCGGTACCGATTTTGCCAATAATGTAAAGCGCAAGGTCTTTAGCGAAAACGCCCGGTGAGAGTTTTCCGGAAACGTACACTCGCATATTCTTCATCTTCTTGGTCAGAAGCGTTTGGGTCGCCATAACGTGCTCTACTTCACTCGTACCAATGCCAAACGCCACCGCAGCGCAGGCGCCATGAGTACTGGTGTGAGAGTCTCCACAAACGACTGTCATACCGGGAAGAATCGCGCCTTCTTCGGGGCCCATGACATGAATCACACCCTGACCTCTCGAGAGGAATGGAAAATACGCGGCGCAGCCGTTATTTCGAATATTTTGATCCAGAGTCGTAACCTGCAGTTTGGCAACCGGGTCGGTAATTCCTTCCAGACCCTGCTCCCAGCCGGTCGTCGGCGTATTGTGATCCGCCGTCGCAACCACCGAACTCGAGCGCCACAGCTTGCGGTCATTCATTCTCAGACCTTCGAAGGCCTGAGCGCTGGTCACTTCATGGACCAGATGGCGGTCAATATAAAGCGTTGCTGTTCCGTCTTCTTCGGTTCGGACAACGTGTTCGTCAAAAATCTTGTCATAAAGAGTCTTAGGCGATGAGTCTGTCATTTTTCTCTTGGTTTAGATTGTTTTGAAGTAATCTTTTGAGTATGCCACCGTTTAACGACTGATTAGATATTTTTACCGAACTTTTTCCGACTGTTCGGGAAAAACTTAATCCGAGACCTCGTATAAATAGAAAAAGGTCCCAAATTATAGGACCTCGAGCTATCTGAAAAATTGAGCTACTTCACAACCTGAAGTCGGTACGTTGTAGAGCCGACACCGATTTTCTCAGCCGCCGAAAGCGTATCGGTGTAGTGTTCCTTCTCCCATTTCCTGCGAACTTCTTCGTTCGGCGCAAAACCGTACACCATATCGACGGCTGCCTGATCGCAGGCGACAGGGTCACGACTCACTAAGATACCGATATCGCCGATATTCTTGGCTTCTTTGCAACTGTCTCTTCTCTGCGGGTCCAACCCATCAATAATATTGAAAAAGATCCATCTTCCGGGCTTATAGTCAAGAGCCGCTTTCACAGCGTCAGCCATGGCTTCGCTCGTCGTCTTTTCGCCGGCAGAAGAGTAATACTCGGTCACCTTGCCGCCGCTGTGAATTTGTGCCGCACCGCGCGGCGTACCCAGACATATGGAAAGATTTTTCATCGTTCCGCCGTACCGAAGCAGGTTATGACCTTTGAACCGAACAATCGAAATCAAAGTGTCGTAATTGGAAAGATGAGCGCCGGTAATGAAGGTTTTAAGATGGAGGCCGTCATGAACCGGTAGCGCGATTTCTCCTTCAGCGTCCAAGATATCGATCGGCCCGACCTTATCAAATCCGTTCTGTTTGGCGGTTTCTAAGTGTGAAGTGGCGTCGTTTCTTGCAGAATCAAAATAATTGCTGTCAATCAGCGTTCCCTTAACCTCACTGACAAGCGGCTTGATCAAGTCAGGATTGATCTTGACCGCTCGATCCCGATAGTTCTCAAATGTCAGTTTGATACCGACTTTTCCTTTGAAATCCGGATCGATCGCCTTGAGAAGGCGGAGCAAGGCATCGGAGTTGACCACCGGTGAATAGTAAACCACCGGAGCTGCCGCATCCGCGGTTAAATTTGGAAGCGTAATGTCTGCGATTGGAGTGTCTGCAGGCCCCCTGCCCGAGGCAAAGCCCTGCAGAGGAAAAAACAAACCGCCGAACCCTGCCGCGGCGCCCAGCATCAAACTTCTGCGTTTCATACTGATTCTCCGAAGGAATTTTTGTTGTGCTTAACTGAGTTTACGAGCTGGACTTCAGGAAGTCTAATACCGGTTTTTTATCGATATTAATGCGTTTTTATGCATGAATTGCCTAAAGCTCCGCATACGAGCCGACGTTTTGCATGCATTCCTTTCCGAAAGGTTTTTATTCTCAGACTAAATTCAGACTGCTCTCCGAGAGTTTCCAATCCTCGTCTGCATGAAGCAGTCAAGCACGACAAATTAACAACGCGCGTATCGCTGTCTTAAACGCAAACAAGATATCTTCCCGAGTTTTACAGTTTACGACCGCATAAAATCCCTGGAATCCCCGTGCAGCGGGACTTCTCCGAGCTTACGATTTTTACGACGTGGTCGCTGCAACTTTCAGTCCGGGTAAATGAAGTTTCTTTTTTAGGCCTACGGGCTTCTCTACGCGACTTAGGACCTGCAGACCAAAGTGCTTACTCATTTCATCAAACAGCCCCAGTTCGTATAACCTAAGAAATAGCGGCTGCTGTGGATTGATATCATCGTAGACGACTTGGGATTGACGTAAGGCAGAACACATCTTCCCATGAGTGACTTGATCTCCTAGTTCCTGCTTGAGACTGTAAAGCATATATTTTTCTAACACCAAGCTTATGAAGCAACTCAAGAAATAGCCATATATGTGAGAATCTGTCCATATAAAGCATGGCCGAGTCTCCAATTGAGATTTGCTGACGCGGAAACAATCTTCAATTTGCCTGAGCTTTCGGTAAATCTCAGTGGCTCTTTCGGGTGATATTTCAAGATTTGTGCAAATAACGTAATACCCATCCCATTGAGATTGTTCTTCTATTTTTTCGGTATCTAATTGCGGTGTACCGTCTTTTCTTGGCACTTTAACCAATGACTTATAGCCGGTTAGACGTAGTTTGCCCGGATTCTTAATCGCATCTAGCGCCTCATCAATCGCTCTATCTCTGTCTGCCCTATCTTTTTTTGCTCTGCGCGGACTGTAAGAGACGATCCAATGCAAATTCATAGTGTCAATTACTTTTTTTGTCTTGTAGTTTAGTTTTGTCGTAGGGCTGATTCTGGTTTCGTATAGCGGCTTATTAACCTCTATCGTCTTATAGTGGTAAAGTATCTCTCCATTTTCGTCGCATGTACTCTGCTGCCAATTGTTTTGGTCTAGGATTGTCTTTTTCTCATCGGCTGAGGCATTCTTAAACTTTTGTGCAACTACAAAATCACAGCCTATTTGTCTGAGCGCAAAAAGGTTCTCACTTGAATTTAACCCTCGGTCAGCAACTGCTATCAATTGATCGATGCCGTAAGTCGTTTTGATCTTCTTAATCAACGGTACCATGGTTCCGAATTCATTAGTGCTTCCGTTGAAGAGTTCATAATCAATGGGGATGCCATTCTCATCCATAACCAGTCCAAGCATCAGTTGGACTTCATTGACCTTATGATCCTTGCTCTGGCCAAAGTCTTTGTAATCAGCAATGTTGCGGCTTTCAAAACTGTAGGTGGTTACATCATAGAAGGCGGCAGTGATCTTCCTTTTTATCCTCTTTTGAATTTCTCGGTTGAGATGGCTGACAACGCTCTCTTTGTCCTCTTTCAATAGATCAAGAACTCAATATAAATCCTGAAGATGATCAATCTCGGAGTGATCAATAATGCTTGAGTCCTTGTTCTTGAAATTCTGAAGCTTACTGGCCGGAGCCAACAATCGCTGCTCGGTGAGTAGATAAGCCGCTTTGTCGTACGAATGGCCAACATTACGATCCTTTTGAAGATACCGAAAAAACTCCGGCATCTTTAAGTCGCACCAAACTTTACGGATAAGTGCGGCTCCAACATTGTAGAGATGGAAACAACCCGGCAAATCATTACTTGATCGAGCCAATTCAGAAAGTTTGTCCATCCTTTTACGAGCCTGCAATTCGAGCTCCCGGTCTTTAGCCAATTGTTCCAGGCGGTTCTCTTCAGCAACACGAGCCTTGAGCTTGTCAAGAAACTGCAGGGCTTTTTCCAAAGTAGTGTCGAGCCTGCGGTGGTTTTCAATTACCCAAGTATTAGTGCTACTTAAACGGTAAAAATTAGCGGTTAAGCCAATGTGGGTCGAACTTTATTCAAAATTTAACGATAAAACTCGTGAAAGATGCTTCCGGCTCCAATTTGCCGGTTCAACCCCGGTCGCTCAGGGAACTCCGAACGCATTTTGAGCAGAGCGGCAACGAATGGCGGTTCAACCCCGCTCACGCGGGGAACTCATCAAATATGCGGCGCATATCCTTATGCCTCTCGGTTCAACCCCGCTCACGCGGGGAACTCACGATCTCCGGGCAGTTTGTCTTTGACAAAAACGGTTCAACCCCGCTCACGCGGGGAACTCTCACACGTCCGTAAATTCGGATGTTATTTAATGCGGTTCAACCCCGCTTGCGCGGGGAACTCTCCATAGCCGCAACAAAACTGGGAACCTGAGTCGGTTCAACCCCGCTTGCGCGGGGAACTCTTTCGATCGGCGGTATGGTCTACCTGGAAATGCGGTTCAACCCCGCTTGCGCGGGGAACTCGGATTGCAAATTCCTCAGGATGCTCCAACGCCAGGTTCAACCCCGCTTGCGCGGGGAACTCACATTTTTTCCTTCAATAAAATGCGCCTTGATCGGTTCAACCCCGCTTGCGCGGGGAACTCCCACTATCCAACGTTCTTTGTAGGCGATCCAAGCGGTTCAACCCCGCTTGCGCGGGGAACTCTAGAAACCGCATCAGAATGCATTGCCTTCTGGCGGTTCAACCCCGCTTGCGCGGGGAACTCATCGGCAACCCTGTCATAAACAGAAATTAAAACGGTTCAACCCCGCTTGCGCGGGGAACTCATTTTGTTGTTGTATCAATCACTGAGAGGTAAAGGTTCAACCCCGCTTGCGCGGGGAACTCACAGAAATCAAAACTTTTTTCATCTTAAAAATCCGGTTCAACCCCGCTTGCGCGGGGAACTCGAAACGAGACGGAATACCAAGCATAGGATTAGACGGTTCAACCCCGCTTGCGCGGGGAACTCGATGCGTTCACCTGGGCGGCGCTTTCTGAGGCGCGGTTCAACCCCGCTTGCGCGGGGAACTCTATTTCTGGAACATCCTGAGGAATTTGCAATTCGGTTCAACCCCGCTTGCGCGGGGAACTCTATTAACCTATATTTTTACCTAAGTAAAACACCGGTTCAACCCCGCTTGCGCGGGGAACTCTTCATAACACCAAAACCGCATGAGCCGGAGTAAGGTTCAACCCCGCTTGCGCGGGGAACTCCGGGAGCGTCCTCTGATGCCAGCTTCTTTAGTCCGGTTCAACCCCGCTTGCGCGGGGAACTCTGCAAGTGCTTTATCGACGGAAGCGGCGAAGGCGGTTCAACCCCGCTTGCGCGGGGAACTCTTCAAGCAAAGACAGTTCATAAACAAAAGCGCCGGTTCAACCCCGCTTGCGCGGGGAACTCGGCGACGGAGTTCCGGTGAGCGCAATGAAACGCGGTTCAACCCCGCTTGCGCGGGGAACTCTTACGCGGCTCAGGATGTGGCTGCGGGAGTGGTACGGTTCAACCCCGCTTGCGCGGGGAACTCTTCAAAGGGAAGGTCAACGTGCAGGTTTTTGGCGGTTCAACCCCGCTTGCGCGGGGAACTCGGTCTTATTCACTCGGTTGTAATACCACTTCGCGGTTCAACCCCGCTTGCGCGGGGAACTCATCCTTTGATCGCCATTAGGCCGCGACGTTTTCGGTTCAACCCCGCTTGCGCGGGGAACTCTGAGTTCGTCTTTTCCGGCGTTGTACTTGAATCCGGTTCAACCCCGCTTGCGCGGGGAACTCTCCTTCTTTGATTCGTTCTATCTGTCTGGCCGCGGTTCAACCCCGCTTGCGCGGGGAACTCGGTCGAACCTAATGTTGAGGTTGCTAAGCGTAACGGTTCAACCCCGCTTGCGCGGGGAACTCGCAAGTCTACCGCGTTTTGCGTCGGGTGTCAACGGTTCAACCCCGCTTGCGCGGGGAACTCATACCGGGTTTACTAGACCAACGCGAAAATTCCGGTTCAACCCCGCTTGCGCGGGGAACTCGGCAGAATTACCAGTCACATCGTTATACATGCCGGTTCAACCCCGCTTGCGCGGGGAACTCGACGGTCCGGATGATATGAGTAATTTCAAACTGCGGTTCAACCCCGCTTGCGCGGGGAACTCCCAAGTCTATCTCTTTTTGCGTCGGGTGTCAACGGTTCAACCCCGCTTGCGCGGGGAACTCGTTGAAACTCTGCGCTCGTTACTCGGCCCTGTCCGGTTCAACCCCGCTTGCGCGGGGAACTCATCATCCTGCGCATTACCCTGCGTAAAAATTTCGGTTCAACCCCGCTTGCGCGGGGAACTCCGAAACCTAGGACATCACCGACACCAGAATCGCGGTTCAACCCCGCTTGCGCGGGGAACTCTGAACGTTTGTATCCTGCTAATCAGCCGACGCCGGTTCAACCCCGCTTGCGCGGGGAACTCATTCGTCAAATATGCGGTCACCAGTTTGGATTCGGTTCAACCCCGCTTGCGCGGGGAACTCTATACCGGGTTTAGAGGACCAACGCGAAAACTCGGTTCAACCCCGCTTGCGCGGGGAACTCCAGCCCTTGCCATTCCGTTATTTGAATTCTGCCGGTTCAACCCCGCTTGCGCGGGGAACTCGTTGTAGGCACGGAACGGCAGCGAGTTAATAGGAGGTTCAACCCCGCTTGCGCGGGGAACTCAGAGGATTAAAAGTGATAGCGGGAGTGCCCAGCGGTTCAACCCCGCTTGCGCGGGGAACTCTATACCGGGTTTACTTGACCAACGTGAAAACTCGGTTCAACCCCGCTTGCGCGGGGAACTCTGAGACTGATAGGCCATTAGGTTCCGCTGGACCGGTTCAACCCCGCTTGCGCGGGGAACTCTTCCATATTCTCCGCAAGCCATATAGCGGATGCGGTTCAACCCCGCTTGCGCGGGGAACTCTCCTTGACGCGTTTTTTAATCAGCGCAACGACGGTTCAACCCCGCTTGCGCGGGGAACTCCTGAATGTGCATACGTGTCAACATGATTAGTCCGGTTCAACCCCGCTTGCGCGGGGAACTCGCGAGTTTCCAGTGCGCCCCTGTTCAATCCCTCCGGTTCAACCCCGCTTGCGCGGGGAACTCTGACGATTTCTATCGGTGTCGTCGGTAAAGCGCGGTTCAACCCCGCTTGCGCGGGGAACTCTTGATTTTGAGCAACACCCATCTTGAAATTGCGCGGTTCAACCCCGCTTGCGCGGGGAACTCGCAGACCGTCGAATTTCTGAGCCAGATGCCAGACGGTTCAACCCCGCTTGCGCGGGGAACTCGCAAATTCTTCAGGATGTTCCTGAGATAGCAACGGTTCAACCCCGCTTGCGCGGGGAACTCGCGGGCCACATAGGCGCACGTCTCAAAACTAACGGTTCAACCCCGCTTGCGCGGGGAACTCTAGAGACATCAAAATCATCACTGCATTAGGGGAGGTTCAACCCCGCTTGCGCGGGGAACTCTCTAATTACTCCCGCCCTCATTATCACGCTATTGGTTCAACCCCGCTTGCGCGGGGAACTCTACTGATCGATGCCCATGTAGCTGAACGTGCCCGGTTCAACCCCGCTTGCGCGGGGAACTCGGAAAGGGAGGGGTTGATTAGCCGGATACATCCGGTTCAACCCCGCTTGCGCGGGGAACTCGAATTTCAGCACTAAGCGGCGACCGTCCCTGTCGGTTCAACCCCGCTTGCGCGGGGAACTCCCACTTAGTAATAGCCGCAGGACTTAATCCGAACGGTTCAACCCCGCTTGCGCGGGGAACTCTCGACGCCTGCGTCAATGACGTATTGCGGGAGCGGTTCAACCCCGCTTGCGCGGGGAACTCTATCTCAGGAACATCCTGAGGAATTTGCTATTCGGTTCAACCCCGCTTGCGCGGGGAACTCATGATCAACCCCTCGAGGATCAGTTTGTTATTGCGGTTCAACCCCGCTTGCGCGGGGAACTCGACGGTCCGGATGATATGAGTAATTTTAGATTGCGGTTCAACCCCGCTTGCGCGGGGAACTCGGGGCGAGTTTCCAGTGCGCCCCTGTTCAGTTCGGTTCAACCCCGCTTGCGCGGGGAACTCAATGGCGAGACTATTGCTACTAATCTGCGTGGTGGTTCAACCCCGCTTGCGCGGGGAACTCTTTTGAGACTGTGCCTGATTCTGATGAGATGTCGGTTCAACCCCGCTTGCGCGGGGAACTCCGATTCCACATCTCCTCAGAGCAACCTTAGTGCGGTTCAACCCCGCTTGCGCGGGGAACTCATAGCCATGCTCAACAAATGATTTAGTAAAACCGGTTCAACCCCGCTTGCGCGGGGAACTCGTTTATGGACAATGTTTATATGGATTCCTTTTTCGGTTCAACCCCGCTTGCGCGGGGAACTCACTTAAGTATGGTATCAGATTTTAAGACTAATTTTTAAAGAACTTTTTTAAATTTTGGGTTTAAAACTTACTAGCCGAATCCCATCCATCTCTATGGGCTGCCTGGAATTCTCTCCAAAAGTCTTAAACTCAAAGCCAGATTCATGATTTGTTTGCCATGCCATTACAACATTTCCATCACCGCACAACTGCTGCGACTGCTTCCAAATCATATCTCTAACTTTCTGAGATACACTGCCTACATACACGCCGGCTCTTACTTCCAACAACCAAATTGCTAATCTCCCCCTTAATCTTGGGGGTACATTTTCTGTAACCACGACAACCATCGTCATTAAAGTTTTCCCCTGTGACCGGGATCACCTAATGATTTAGGAAGTGCAATCGCGGGCTGCCGCATATTGTCGTCTGCAACAGGAAGTGGAACACCGCCCGCTGATAATACCTCCTCAATCAATGGAATTAATCTTTCTGTTAATTTTCTTTGTCTAAATATGTCCCGACACGCTAAGCGGACTACCCTATCCGGTTCAGAGGGATTTTGAGACGCTATCTCAAATGCTTTAGGTACAATCTCATTAAACTTAACAATATCGGCTATATCGTAGACAAAGGAAAGAGGCTTCCCGGTGTGGATAAAACCGATGGCGGGCGCATATCCCGCTGCAAGAACAGCCGCTTCTGTTACTCCATAAAGACATGAAGTGGCCGCACTTAAACATCGGTTTACTAAATCTCCTTTATTCCAATCCTTGGGGTCATAACGTCTGCCATGCCACGCTATATTATATTTTCTAGCAAGACTTCGGTAAATTTCTTTAACCCGAAAACCTTCTATTCCCATTAACTGCGTTATTGATAATTTGTTATCCAATGGTTCCTGAAAACGCATTTCATACATCTTTCTAGCAACCTTCAATCGCAGATCACTATCCAGAGCTAACTTCGCTTGATATAAGAGCTTATCAGCTCGCGCTCCGCCTGGTTGACCGGAAGAATAAAGTCGAACTCCTGCCTCGCCTACCCAAATCAGCAATGTACCCACTAAAGCAGCCAACTTAATCGCTGCGTGAGAAACCCTCGTACCGGGTTCCAGCATAATGCAGGCAACCGAACCCACAGGTATATGGGTTCGTACGCCGTTTTGATCAACCAATACAAATGCTCCGTCAATTACATCTAATTGTCCGTATCTCAAAAAGATCATAGAAACACGGTCCTTCAACATAATTGGAGAAAGAGGAGGGACTTCCATATCAGCTCCGTCTGACCAGCATTAAACCACATCCAAATGCTTTTTCTCTTCCAAAACCTTTTCTGAGTTTTGCAAGAAAGAGGCCCGGATCCGTCACAATCAAACTACCGCTATAGTCTATTGTTGAGAACTGGATTAGCTGCTGCTTTCCTACCACCCTTTTTTGACAATATCGATCAACACTGACTGTGAACAACTTAAAACCAGAATTTTGTGCCTGCCTTTTAAGCCAGCCTTTAGCAGCCTCTTCACAATCGGTACGATAATTTGACATGCCTTCTAGCCTCATTCTGTGTTTAGCATCCATGAAAACATCGCACCGTTTACCCTGACGGGAAACCGTTGGATTTGCCCTAAGTGAAAAAGACAGTTTTGTACCAGCCTTCATGTTCAGCAAAAATTCCTTTGTCTGAACAGTGAAAACATTTGATCCTTTTGGATATGCCTCGGAAAGAACATACAGACAAATCTGCCCGTTGCGATCTTCTCTGCGATACAAAAAAGATCTAACGGGAGCATCTTGGAAGACGTCCCATAACGCCTGGTGAAAAAAATAATCTCCTCTTTCAACCAGATTCGTAATGATATTTGAATCGGCATCCCGAAGATCTAATGTCATTTTAGAGAAATACATTACATTTTCTCCTCAGGAAAAACTTCTCCGCAATTGATACTCCGCTCCCTGAAAAGCCATTGTTTTCTGCTCACAGGTACATCTCGTCTTTTCATAACCCTTTTTGGAGTCAGCCCTTCCACTTCCCCCTCCCAATAACCGATTCTCTGAAGCGCAGGAATGCGCAGACCTAATTTTTCAAAGTCCTTACGGCACCCATTTACATACAAACTGAACTGCGACTTAATATCGCCCTCAGCTATAGTCGGATTGAGATAAAGTCCTGTTGGATTTGCTTTTCGTCCAAGATATGGGATAAATCTCGGACACTCCATGGCTAGTTTCAAATCCTCCAGTTTATACGGCGCTTCGGAATGTGCATGCACGGCCACTACATACCATACATCACTATAAAAATCCCTTTGTGACAAAATTGTCTCCAACTGATCATTTTCGAGTTCAGCTTTTCGAGTTGGATATTGCTTTTTCTTATCAAACCTAGGAACCTGAATAGTGTGGTAATCAGATGACCATACAGGGTTTTCACTCCCGCAGACGATAAAGTTATAACTGCTCCAAAATTTTTCGACGTTGTCTGTTTGCTCACGGGGGATTCCTAAACACGACTGCATAAATCCCAAAAGTGCGGATTTTGTCGGCGTGTTTAGCGAATGCCGATCTCCTCCCGGAGCTGCTTCTCCCCATGAGACCATCGGTCCAATCAACTGAAAAAACAAATATTTTTTCATAGACATCACTCAGTAATGAAGTTAAGAACAGACTCCATACTTCCTGAATTCGTGAGAACATTGAAACTCTTCGATGGGATCGTTTGGCCATAAACGGAATTCATATTGTCGCGGAAAGTTTCAACCCTCTCGATTGCGTCCGACAGCATGTTTTCGCCATAAATGGGGCGGCAAAATGCGGCGGCCAGAGATCGCGGCTGAGCTTCTCCCTTTTCTGCCAGAACCCATGAAGCGTATGCTCGAGTAGCAAAACTATTCTGTTTTCCTGTCGGAGGAACTTCCATCGCCGCTTGAGCAAATGCTCGAACCGCCTTTCTGGCCAGTTCTTCGTCTCCGTTCAGATTTTTTAATAACAACTCATAATCAATGCATATATAAGAATAGAAAATTGCTGAGCCGAAAGCTGTTTCGCCCAGATGTCCCGCACCTGCATCTTCATTCGATAATTGCTTGAGATCGTCTACAGCTGTGAAAAAATCATCTTCAACAACACTGGCAGAAACGCCAATAGCATGAGCAACCTGACACGCTGCCTCGACATTTTCCTTCGGGCTGCTTGCTAACATTCGACCAAACATTGCAATATCTACAGCCATATTCTCCGAGGTCAATATGGCGGCCAAGTCTTTATCTGTTACTTCATGCCCTGAAGCTTTGCGCTTGGCAAGTTCTGCAATATTATCCAACTCCCTAGGGCTAAGATGAACAAGTTGCTCAGTCTCTGTCCTAATGAAGGGAGATTCCTTCTCTTTTGTTTTATTTTCTTTTTTAGCCTTTCCTAATTGATTGGCCACCTGTTCGCCAAATTTTATTGCCGAATCTTGGTCTGCACCGTTTTTAATCATAACGTTGGCAGCTTCTGTACCGGCTCGCACAGTTCTGGTTCCAAGAAAATCACCAACTTCTTTCTCGACAATATCCGACGTTCTCCAAGCACGCTTCAAACTCTGAGAAGAGATGCGAAGCCGTGTTGCACCGCCAAACACAACTGTTTTAGGCGCTCCAACGTCGTCGCGATTTAAATTTCCAGCAGGAAAAGCTGTTAATAAGTGCAGTTGAATAAATTTTGTCATTTCATTTCTCCTCTGATGCATTTGTTTCATTCGGCGCAATAGCGTCATAATATTCGATGCTCCATCGAACAGGTAAAGTCGATTTCACTCCGGTAGCTGGAACCCGTCCTAATCGTTTGAAATTCTGTTCCTTAAACCACTGCAGGACGTCATTCGCCAAAGAATTAAGATTAATCGATCCATCTGCAAGCTTGATTGCCCGCCTAAGCTCTCTGTACAGAGCTTCCGGTGTTTCTATCGACATCAAACGGCGAAAACGTAATTCACTCATTATCGGGCGCTGACCTTGTTTTGCCCTTCCCATCTGCGAGGCAAAAGACTGGCTTTCATCGTTATTCTTTACATATGAAGCAAGCCCCGCTATCACGGCCAAAGACTGAAACACCGACTCGGAATTCCTCGCATCCATGTATTTAACAGTTTTCAGTAAATCTCTAAATCCTACCGACATATACACATCGACAAGAGAAGAGCTTCGTCTCAGACTAGCCCTAAGATCTCTCTGATCTTCCAATTTTTTATGCCAACGTCGCAAATCGTCATAAAACCGGCTGCCTTCCTTATATTCCTTCATTTATTTTCCCTTCTTTTTCGAATTTGCTTTTTTATAAAGCAAAGACACTAAAAATTTACGACCATCCATCGAACTCTTATATTCCGCAGGGTTCATTTGCAGAGTAAAAGTCTTCTGATCGAAATAATTTAAAGTAAATTGCTTAATTGATGCATTGAATCTATCGATCGCTTGCTTTTGTTCCGAACTATTCTCAAGCTCTTTGACCAAAGAAACAAATTGATTTTCCGTACCGCTCCAAAATTCTGAATCCAAGTAATTACACTGGCGATTAATCATTGAAAGAGATTTCTTCAGCGCTGAAAGGGCCAGCATCGCTTGCTCAATAACCAAACGAATTGGAACAACCAATTCTTGCTTCAATAGCATAGGCAAGCGATGTTCATACCAGCCTCGGACCTTCATGTTATCGAAGTCATAGCCAAATGCCCAAACTCCAACATGATTAACAACTGAACTTACTACCGATATGCGAATTACTGCAGCGGGTATTTCTGTTCGATCTTTTTCAGAATTTGTTACGCTAAGTCCCAGCCAATCCTTCCATACCAAACCACCGCGCTGCGGCTTGACTGAGTTGCTGACATCTTGAGTTTTAGTGTTGCGTCTATACGGCGTTAAGGGATGTATCCAACCGACATAGTTAGTCCCATAGTTTTGGACAATCATTTGATTGAGAAGCTCTGAGCTATCTTGTCCGCAAATATCGCAGCAGCCGCTCTCACAATGATTAAAATCAACTTTAATACGACGAGGCATACCCCAATAACTTTGAAGAGGATGACATTGCTCTGGAGTCGTCTCGGCTGATACAGATTTACTTATTCTAGTTTTCGCTAACCAGGGGAAAACTTTTTCGTCAAACTCCTCCGGAATTGAAAGACCTGATGAATCCTGAGGTATGACATTTGCCCATAACTTACGCCAAAGCGGAATTCTTGAACTCCCATTAACTTCATGAAGTTCCATCAAAGTCGTCAACGGTCCTCCTCCACGCAGCCCCGTTCTATGTCCCTGACCACCGGAAGGCGCATTCAGTTGCAGAGAAAAAAGCGAAAGCGCCGCACAATGAGGGCAAAAGTTTTTATAACTTCCGTCCTTAATAAAAAAATCTTTATTAAGCTTTACCGTGTTCTCCCTAGGAGTTTCCGGTAAAAGGGACGCAAGAGGTAGAATATTTCCTTCCAAATCATCAAAATCCTGCATAAAGGAAGGCGACTGTTCTCTAAAAATAAAATAAGGAGAAACTTTCTCAAATTCTTGAAGCTGGGTTTCGGTTATGCCTTCATCCCACACATCCAGCCATTCATCAGCGTCTTCCGGTGCAATGGTGCTCTGCATCAATCCTATTAAAAACTGCCAAGCTGCACCCTGCAAATCGGCTCGAGTACAGTCGATATTCTCGATTCGTTCGTCGCACAGTTCCAACGGGGAAATCTTTCCCCTGCTGCCATCCACATACACTACCGGCAGCCATTTATCTGTAATCAATGAAAATCCGATCACTGCAATCTCCTCGCTATTTGTTACTCTTCCCGATTAACCCTTCTTTAGGGCTGTAAAACACGCATGAATCACTAATGAGAAGAATTTGACTCGTCTGTTTTCTCTGTTTATATTTCTGACACCATTGCTCCAGCAATTCATCCGAAACAAAATCTTCATGATTGATATTGTTTTTAAGCCATCCTTCTCTGACTGTCAGCCGACTCGCCTCCCAATCCTGAGGGCTAACACCTCCAGCATAAGAAACAATTTCTCCGTCATCTATCCTGGCCAACCATAGATTTATAGATCTTTCCGAGTTGCGTGTGGAAACATGACCTGAAAAATAATTATCATCCGACGCAACTAAATCCGTTGGATCGTCCATTCCGACATTCTCTCCAGCTCTATAACCCGCTCCAAAACGAATTAAATTCTGAGCAGCAAATGCCCTATCCCCAAAATATTTGCCAAGCTCCTTTTCTTCAGATTCTCTAAGACCTTCCGGATATTGAACGTCACATCCATACACTGATTCAATTAATTCTCTCGCCTGTTCCGGAAGTTTGACCACGCTATTTTCTCTCAGAATTTTTTGTGACAGCCACAGCTTTCCATGATTAGGATAGACATATGACGCCCCCCTGAACGTAGAAGAGTACCAATCTTCACACGGATTTTCATTCCATCTCGGCGCGAATATATGCAGAATGGGAGAACTTCTTGTATCCGCTCCTGTTGATACGACTCTCCCTTCTCTATCTCTAATATGCCTATGGAGTCGACCTGAGCGCTGAATCAGTAAATCGATGGGAGCCAAGTCGGAAATCATTTCATCTGCATCAATATCCAATGACTGCTCAATGACCTGTGTCGAGATAATAATTTTTCCGCTCCTCTGTTCTGCACAACTCCTCTTCCCCAGTGACTCAAGGGCCTGGTTCTCTATCCGCTGACGATCAACGAAGGCAAAGCGACTATGAAACAGAAGAACGTCTTCGGCGTTGATTTCAGGATCGTGAATTAATTCTCGATACGCACTTAGAGCATCGTCAATAGTATTTCGTATCCATACAATACACTTTCCCGCCCGAACTGTTTCATGAATAAAACGAATACACTGAGACAACTCGTACAGCCAAGAAATTTCGAATCGTAGCGAACGCGCTGAAGCAATAGGAAGCGATTTTTCTGTATTCGAAGAAATGTATGTTAGCCAGGGATAGTGAGGAGTTAATTGGTTAGAGCCGTACTTCGTATCTTTTGGAAAAGCTGATTTAAATGCTTTTATATAGCCAGCCCTCTGCTGAATTGAAAGCGTGGCTGACAACAGAATAATGTGACTGCCAAGAAAAGCTAAAACCTTTATTAATTCCTCCAACACCTTTGCCATGTACGCGTCATACGCATGCAGCTCATCGACAATAACTACTTTATTTCTAAGTCCTAATAATCTGAGATTGTTATGCCTAAATTGCAAAACCGACATTAAAATCTGATCAACCGTTCCAACCCCTATATCCGCCAATAAACTCTTTTTTTTGCTGTCAGTAAACCACGCAGAACACCCTGCATGATTATCGATCTCTCCGTTGCACTCATCTGATTTAGCAAATTGATCTGTAAAAACTGAGGATGTAAACGTGTTCATAAGCTTATTTCGACTATGAGCCAAAATGAGACTCGGAACTTCACCCCTTTCATACAATTTAGGAACAACATCGATCAAACGAGAATACATAGCATTCGCTGTAGCCATAGTTGGCAATCCGTAAAAGATCCCCTGAGCCTCTCCTGCACTTATCAATCGATTTGCTAAGATAAGAGCTGCCTCTGTCTTTCCTGAGCCTGTCAAGTCTTCTAAAATAAATAGTTTTGGGCCTTCGACATCATTAATTTCAATTTTCTCTACAGCCTGCTGTAAAGGAGAAGGGCGACAAATAAACGGGAACAAGAAGTTAACACCTTGGTATTTTTCTGGCTGTGGAGCTGTTGGAATTTTCTGAACTGCTTGTTCCGCTTCCTGTAGAGCTATCTGCCAGTAGTCCTCAAGCGGCATCGGCTCACTACTCCAAGAAAAGTATCGACTATTTGACCCGATCCAATCGCAAAGTACAACCACCCCGGAAATGATCCAGGAAAAACGTTTAATTTTTTCTTTATTTTCTCTGCTGCCAAATGAAAGCGGTATGAGACAATGTGGAAAAATTTTCAAGCTTTGCTTCAGAAAATCAAGCGCTGCCTGTTTATTGTCCGAAGTAAAATTCGTTAAATAAGGATCAAAATTCGGAGGAACTCCGTGATGTCCTGTCGTTATGGCCATCCAAGGCTCAAGTACCCTTAAAGTCTTGCAAACATCCAAGTCCGAGGGAGGAAGAATTTGCTTTAGATCATCGGGTAGATTGACTAATTGTTTCCATAAACAAAATCCTAATGTGTCGTGCCGGTGAGACTGGAACACAATTTTCTCCCAGTCCTTAGGCTGATCCTCAAAATGAACCAACTGTTGAAAGGAAAATGCAAATTTTCCCAAATCATGACAACTCAAAAGCCAGCCAAAAAATCTGCCGCGCCCTCCCCTTGAAGACCAAGCTCTCTCAAGTTATCTGCTATGTTGAAAAGATTTCGCTGAACGATCGTGTGACCTACCGCTGCGACATCTAGGGAGTGATAAGCCAATAAATGAACTGAACCGGAATGCCCTTCTTTCTTATATTTAGCCCAGTACTTCAATGCAATTTTCTCCAATATTTTTATAATAATTTTACTGTGTTAGACCCATTTTGTGTCAAACGACAGGTTTAGTAACTCGTCACATACATGAACTAACCCCATAGACTGGGACTGCTAGCTCGTAACAGTAGTAAAACAAATAGGATTTAGATTTTAGCTTACATTCAACAAGGTCAACATCCTTATTCTCAAGTTCCTTAATAATGTGTAAATAAGTCTTCTGCGTCGTATTGATACTGGCGTGCCCAAGCCTTCTGGCAACACTCGCAATCGACACTCCGGCAAATAAAAGCAGTGAGGCATGTGTATGTCTCAAGCTGTGAATCGATATAACCGGAATACCGGAAACAACACAAAGCTTTTTAAGACGACCGTTTACAGTGGAGTTGAAAATGCGTTTATGAATAAAAATCGGCTTGTTCTCAGGCATATC
The DNA here is from genome assembly GCF_943193095.1 of Parasutterella muris. Lineage (NCBI taxonomy): Bacteria > Pseudomonadati > Pseudomonadota > Betaproteobacteria > Burkholderiales > Sutterellaceae > Parasutterella > Parasutterella muris. The sequence goes on from NZ_CALPCV010000016.1 coordinate 47,439, forward strand.
CTTAACCATCGCCGCAAATTGGGTCGCTAACTGCCAGTCAATCTGAATTTTTCGGCTGAATGTCTTGTTTTTTGTGGGAACAAACCCTTTCCCGTGTTTGTAATCCCAGGTCTTCCCTACTGATACCGTTTGTCTGGAAAAGTCAAAATCAGAGGGCGTCAGCGCCAAAGCTTCTGAAAAACGCATTCCGGTTTTTGCGACTAGGAGGATAAACCAGTCCCAATTAAGAGACCCGGATAAATCAAGTGCGGAAAGAAGCTTATGCAGCTCAAACTGATTTAAAAATTTCGCCTTTTTTGAACGAGGCGCACGACCCTTGATAATGGCTTTACGCGTAGGATCACGGTCAATTAATCCATCGTCGACCGCATCCAAAATAGCGCCTTTAAGCTGATGATGAAAATCAATGGTCGTCTGTTTTTCATGACATTCCGCATACCGATTCAGGAGATCCTGATAGTTAAGTCGGGTCAAATCCCTAAGAACGAGATTCGGGATCAATCGCTTAACCCACAAAAGCGTCATTTGATACCTATTAAATGTAACTTCCCTGACGGCACCTTTTTTGTAGATACGTAACCACGATTCGTAGTACTCAGCAAAGGTTTGGGATTCTGTCGGAGGCTTTTTAATTTCATTTTTCATGATAAATCACTCAAAAGTGACACGCTGATGAAGTGAGCCGGTTAAAAACCTGGCGACTTCATTAGACACGAAATTAAGTGCGGCTCCAGTCCGAAGAAATAGCGGACTCAAATTCGGATATGGTTTCCACTCCTATCCTAGCCTCTTGGCTTCTGTCGATTGAAAATCGATACTGCTGATCAATTAAACTTATGACCGACCTCTTCCTTAATTGAGTTTCCCTACTGCAAAAGGTTGTCCATATGCACAATAAACAGGTCAGCATTTCCCGAATGAATCTTGAACACCTCAAGACGTTTCATGTGGTCGCAAGTTTAGGCAGTTTCACTGAGGCCGCCAAAGCCCTTTACATGACTCAGCCCGCGGTTTCTCAGCAGATTCAGGGCATTGAACACGCACTGCGCAACCCGCTTTTTGATCGAAGCAAACGCCAGATCAGACTGACGGCTAAAGGAAAAATCCTTTTTAGCTATACGCAGAAACTCTTCGGCATCTTCCGAGAAATCGAAAACGTTTTTAATGACCTGAACCACCTTCTTACCGGTGAACTGACAATCGCTGCAAGCGCAGTCATGGGCAACTATTTCCTCTCTTCGGTCATTAACGAGTTCTACAAAAAATACCCGCTGATTTCCATTCGCTTGGAAATGGGAGACTCCGCCTATGTCACGCACCTTGTCGAAGAAGGTGTCGCTGACGTTGCTTTAAGCCGTCATGTCAGCGGCCTTAAACACTGTCGGCAGAAGCTGCTTATGAAGGAGCCTTATGTCTGCGTCTGCAGCCCCTCGTCGCCGCTCGCAGCCCTGAAAAGACCGCTGTCCCCAAAAGAATTCGCAGAAAACTATCTCGTTATGCGGCAAAGAGGAAGCCGTATGCGCTCCAAACTTGAAGAGTGGTTTAAGAGCGTCGGCGTCTATGAGTTTCTCACGGCGCCTGCCATTGAAGTCAACAGTCTTGAAAGTTCAAAACGCCTGATTGCGTGCGGCTTCGGCGCCGCAGCCTTCCCGCTCGTTGCCGTCAGTCACGAACTCAAACGAGAGGCTTTGAGCCTTCTCAGCGTTGAAAACTTTTCCGTCACCGCCGATTATTTCCTCGGCTACAACGATAAACGTGAACTCTCGCCCGCCGCGTTTGAATTCATTTCTCTTCTCTCGGACCATATGAAGCCGAAAGAACAAAGTGAATCGATTCACTCATAAGAATTGCTTATAAGACGTATATGATTTGATAATTTTTTATTTTTCTGCCGCAAGCTCAGAATGTACTCATCGTTATTAACCAATGACTTATTCATTTAGCAAGGAGCATAAAGTGGCAAAAGAAATTGAGAGAAAATTCCTCGTCGTCGGCGACGAATGGCGTAAGGGCGCTGTCGGTACACATTATCGTCAGGGCTATCTGAACAGCGTTAAGGAACGCACTGTCCGCATCCGCACCATCAATGACAAAGCATTCCTCACAGTCAAAGGACTGACGGTCGGCTGCACTCGTCTCGAGTTCGAATATGCGATCCCGTATGACGACTGCGTCAAGATGCTCGACGAACTTGCTGAAAAACCCATCATTGAAAAGACCCGCTACAAGATTCCCGCCGGAAACGGTCTGACTTGGGAAATCGATGAATTCCACGGCGTTAACGAAGGTTTGGTTGTTGCTGAAATTGAAATCCCTTCAGAAGACACTGCGTTTGTCAAACCAGAATGGATCGGTGAAGAAGTTTCTTCTGATCCCCGTTATTTCAATTCCAACCTCGTTGCTCATCCTTTCACCACCTGGAACAAGTAGGCCTCAAAATGACAAATCCTTACGACAAAAACAAAGCCATCAGCGCTGACGAAGCCGCCAAAATCATCCCCCGCGCTGAATTCCGTGTCTTTGGTAAAGACATCATCTCCGGCGTTCAGGAACACATGTGGAAATGCAAAGCCACACTTTACGCTGCCCGCATAATGCCGACCGAAGTCTATTTCCTCTCCCGCCGCACCAACGAAGCCAACGTCAAAGTTCGTGACGAACTGCTCGACATCAAGACCAAAGTCGGTGAAACACCCGAAGGCTACGAAATCTTCCAGCCGAGAGGAAAGTTCCAGTTCCCGGTCAAGCAGGCAGAACTTGCGGAAATTCTCAAGCATCTGCAGGTACCGCTTGAACTGACCAAGGACGTTTACACGCTTGAAGAGTTCATCGCTATGGCTAAAGACAACCCCGAACTTGCGGTTGTGCGCGTAGAAAAGAAACGCTACGGATTCTCCGTTGAAGGCATCATCTGCGAATACGCCCAGGTTTGGTTCAACGGCGCTATGGTTGAAACTGCCTGCTGCGAAAGCGAAAACTATGAAGGCATGAAGAAAGCCACCGAAGCACTTGGCATCGCCGACCTGCCCAACACAAATTACTTAAAGGCGGCCAAACAAGTTCTCGGCATGAACTAAAGATTTACCAGATTTAACCGGAACGGCGGTCTTGAACGACCGCCGCAAAAACTATGACAACGAACACCGTCCAGACCAAATTCGATCCGTTGGATCTGAACAGTTATTCGCTAAACCGACTCCCCAAGAAAAAGCTCACAAAGACCGGAGCTTTCTTCAGAACATGGGGACTGCCGATCGCCGCGATTCTGTTCGTCCTTCTCGCGTACGTCTTCCAAATTCCTATCCTGAACGCGAAACAGCAGGTGATGTTCGCGCTTTTTGCGACTGCGCTTTTCCTCTGGATCAGCGAAGCGCTTCCGAACTACGTGACCTCAATGCTTTTAATCTGCGGACTCGTGCTGACCGGGATTTTAAAAGCAAAGCCGGCCATGGCCACTCTAGGCGATCCGGTCATTTGGCTGAACGTTTCCGCGTTCGTGCTTGCGAGCGCTCTGGTTAAGACGCAGCTCGTGAAACGCGTCGCGCTTTGGCTGATTCTGAGATTCGGCCGAAACGCCTCGGCAATCTTTTTGACATTCCTCGGCATTAACGTCCTGCTGGCGGCCTTTGTAAACGCGACAGCCGCAAAAGCCGCACTCATGATGCCTCTCTTTATGGTGATCTCTGCGGTTTACGGAGCGTCCGGCACCGATTCCACCAACAATTTCTCCCGTAATCTGGTGCTCTATAACCTCGTCATGATCAATGCGAGCTGCAACGCGTTTATGACCGGATCCGGCGCCAACCTTCTTGCAATCGCGCTGCTCGCGGGCGCAGGCTGCACCATTTATTACTTTGACTGGCTGATGGCCGGTCTGCCGCTTGTCATCGGATTCGGCATCATCGGCTACGCGCTTGGCGTGCGCTTCATCTTCCCGGTCTCAAAGGAAGACTCGCAGCCCAAACTTCAGGGCGGCATGGAGTCGCTCCAAAAAGCCTACGATGAGCTCGGTCCCTTCAAAGCCAATGAACTTAAAGCCATCGCGATCTTCGGACTGGTGCTCCTCGTTTGGGCAACCGATAAGATCCACGGCATCAATGCAACGGTTGTTGCCATGACCGGCGCCGTCATCATGCTCGCGCCGCAGTTTAAGCTGCTGAACTGGAACGACGTGGATATTCCGTGGCACCTGATGATCTTCTCGGCGGGCGCCTATGCGCTGGGTGCAGGTCTGACCGCGACCAAACTGATGGACACGCTCACCAAGGCGATGATGGACGGACTCGGTTTGGCTTCAATGAGCTACTTCAGCCTGTATGCGCTCCTGACCGGCATCTTTATCGCGAGTCATTTCATCTTCCAAAGCAAGAACATGAGAACCATTATTTTCATGCCGATCGTCATCGGTATTGCTCAGGAATTAAAGATCGACATCCTTTCGCTCGCAATCCCGGTCGCGCTCTGCATCAACGTCTGCTGGAGTCTTCCGTTTAACGCAAAGCCTAACGCGATGCTTTACGGCACCAACAAATACACGATGGGAGAATCCTTCTATTACGGCTTCGTAATGTCGATTCTCTACTGGCTGGGCCTATTGCTCGCAGGAGCTACCTACTTCAAATGGCTCGGCATCACGCCCGGATTCTTCTAACGAGGTAATCCCCGATCGCGCCGCAAAGCCGAAGAAAGCTTTGCGGCGCTTTTCTTCTCCTTCAGTCAACTCGCCAAGGAGCACGCCATGCTGACAGACGCGATCAAACTGCACGGCAGAAAACAAATCGAAATCAAACAAAAAATCCGTATCGCCGCTCAATCCAAGAAGCTCAAATACCGAGTCGACAATTTCTTTATCTTTCCGGGTGCGCTTCAGATCACAGAAAACAATTTCAAAAAGGAAGAATTCAAGCGCAATCTGAAGTGCTACCTGAGCCTCTCTGAAACCAGTCCCAGCTTGGAGACGCTCTTTGACGAACTTTCCGAACCGCTGCAGTCCTGCTCCGACATCAATCAGCTCAGCACCGCTTATAAAAGGTTCGGTCTGAGATTTAAATCCGCTCTGCAGGAAAGATGCCGGGCTTTAATGGGAACCTCGGAACCGACAGCTGACGAAGTTGATGACTGTCTGCGCACTGTCGGGCAGCTCCTTGAAGAATTTCGTAAAGTTAAATCCTCTCAGACGCATGACAAGGATGTAGGGCATCTGCTTGACTGCCTTGACGAATTTCTCACGGTGGAAACCGCTTTCTGCCTCAGAGATCTGAGCGCTGTCTTCGTCGGAGAAAACCGAACAAAGATACTCTCTCACTGGCGAGACATCGAAGACTATCGTCAAATGCATTTCCCTTATGAAATTCCTGAAGGAGAAAGCAAAGAATCCGCATTTCTTCTGCGCTGGTCTCATCTGAAGAAATTTGTGCACAGCTGTCTTTATCTTGACATCCGATATAAGGCAGGAGCGCCCCTGCTGACTCATTCCATCTACGGATCAGCGGCCGCTCTCTCCATGCTGTTTGCGACGATCGTCGCCTTCTTCTACCAGGATCTCTACGGCTCGCTGAGCCGCAACCTATTCTTTGCGCTTGTAATCGCCTACATCTTTAAAGATCGCTTCAAAGAAATTTTTAGAGACTGGCTCTCAAACGTTATTTTTAGAAGATGGATACCGGACAGACGGCTTTTTATTTTCATGAATAATCAGCGCGTCGGTTCGGCCAAAGAAAATTTCGGCTTTGTGCGTTCAGAGGAGCTGCCATTGCGCGCTGAGGATTTAATCCGAGACGCTTCACGCAGGTTTGAACTTTCTGCTTTCCGGCCTGACTCCGTATTTCGTTACAGTCGTGAAGTTTCATTGTCGGTCAGCGAACTGCCTCAGCAAACGTGCCTCATTGACATTGTCCGCTTCAATATCTCCGAATTCCTCCATAACCTCGGCGCCAAATCCGAAGAACTTCCGTTTTTCAGCGAAGACGGCAAGAGCCCGAAAGGCGAAAAGCTCTACAACATTTATCTCCTGCGCATATTCAGCTGTGCAGGCAGGATGGACTCCGAAGTGATCAGAATTACTGTAAACGCTAAATCCGTACGTCGAATCAGCATTGTTAAAGCTTATGAGGTTGGAAATTCCGTCATAGAAAACCGCGGCAAATTTATCTATACCTAACGCTATAACCGAGACTTACTTCTTTATCGACTTAAAGCTCACAGGATGTTTAGGGAACCTCAAAAGCTCAGGCATGCCCGGAACTTTTTCGATATCTGCTCCTCAAACCAACCTGCTCTATTACGAGAAGTTTTTTGTCGAAAAAATCCGGAGCCTCGTCACGGAAAATTGGACTATAAGAAAATCGAACAGGACACAATCCCTTAAAAATTAATCCCCCTGAAAACAAAAAGCTGAACAAAAATTGTTCGTATTTGCGGTATCACTAATTTGCGATTGCTACAATTAGTGGTTAATCCTGATACTTATCCTTTTTAATAGTCAATGAATTGGTTCGCTTCTGCTGTCGCGTCTATTAATGACGTTCTTTGGTCTTATGTTCTGATCATCATGCTGATTGGCATCGGACTTTGGTTTACTTTTACCTCGCGTTTTGTCCAAATCACTAATATTCGGGAGATGTTCCGCTGCGTGCTCGAAGGATCCAGAACGCCTCCGCCCAACGGACATATTTCTCCTTTCCAGGCTTTCTGCATTTCTACAGCGTCCCGAGTCGGTGTCGGCAATATTGCCGGTATCGCGATTGCCGTTGTCACGGGTGGTCCCGGCGCTATTTTCTGGATGTGGGTTATCGCGACAATCGGTGCGGCAAGCGGCTTTATCGAATCTACCCTTGCGCAGATCTATAAAATTCGCAAACCGGGCGGAGGCTTTCTCGGAGGCCCCGCTTATTACATCAAGAACGCGCTGGGTTCCCCTTTCTTCGCGGGTGTATTTGCGGTCCTGATTTCCGTCACATATGGTCTGATCTTTAACTCTGTGCAGGCTAACACAATGTCGCTTTCAATTGCGACAACTTTCCAGATTGACCCGCTCTACACCGGCATCGGCGTTGCCATTCTGACTTCACTTGTAATTTTCGGAGGCATGACACGCATCGCGAAGGTCGCAAGCTACATTGTGCCTTTTATGGCGGGGGCTTATCTTCTGCTCGCGCTTGTGATTACCTTAATGAACATCACGGAAGTACCTCGCGTGCTTCTCATGATTGTCACCAAAGCCTTCAATTTTGAGTCAGTGACCGGCGCCGCAATCGGTACTGCCATGATGACCGGCATTAAACGCGGTCTCTTCTCCAACGAAGCCGGTATGGGTGCTGTTCCGAATGCCGCTGCTGCTGCGGACGCGACTCACCCGGTCAAACAGGGTCTCATTCAGTCCATGGGCGTTTACTTCGACACCCTATTCGTCTGCACCGCTTCTGCGATGCTGGTTCTGCTCTCGCCGGAATGGGAAAGCGCAAAAATTACCGGTATTGAATTGGTTCAGAAATCCGTTGCCGGTCAGCTCGGCACCTGGACAAATTTCTTCATGACAATTGTCGTTCTTTTCTTTGCCTTCAGCTCCATTATCGGCAATTATTTCTACGGCGAAATGAATATGCCCTTTATCTCTAAGAGCAAAGCAGCGCTTCCGATCTTCAGAGCCTGCGTCGTAGTCATGGTATTTGTCGGCTCCATCGCATCCCTTTCCATTGTTTGGGATTTGGCCGACCTCTTCATGGCGCTTATGGCAATTGTCAACTTAATCGCGATTGTTCTCCTCGGGAAGTATGCAATTGCAGCGCTCAGAGATTACAACGCGCAGAAAGCCAATGGCATCACGGATCCGGAATTTGACCCTGCTGTTCTTTCGAACACAAAAGGCGTCAGCTGCTGGCCGAGAAAAAAGTAAGCAAACGGACCTTCAATGAAAAATTAAACTCATAAATTTGGAGAGAGCAAACAGGTATTGTGAACGATGCGACTGACACGCCTTAATCCGGTTCGATCTGTAGGCGTGTCCGCATATACAGCTTGTTAGCCATACCCCGGAGCTTTTTATTATTGAGCTGCCTCCTAATGCGGAGGATTATCCGAATCTCTAAAATGCGATAGAAACGCTAGAAATGGGAGCACGCTCCCATGAAACCTCGCACGTGAGTGCGAGGTAGTTCATGGAAAGCGAAAAAGGTCTGGAAGAATTATCCGAGGTTGATGCCCGATCCGTCGCAAGAGGCAGAGCGGAAGAAAGACTTGAAATCGTAACTAAACTGATTCGGCTTGGCCAAATGTCCCTAGAAAGGATCTCTGAAGTCAGCGGGCTACCTATCGAAGAACTTCTGAAAATCAAAGAGACCGAGTAGAGTCATTCCTAACAGCAATGTTCGCGACCCTTCTGAAAAACCGTTAACAAACGTGCTCAAGGCGCCGTAAACAGACCAGCCCAACTAACAGACGATACTCGCATTATCTTTGTCAACGGCCGGTTCCGAGGAGATGATCCGATCGGAAGATTAATGAATGATTTTTTCAGTAAGGGAGCTGACGAGATGAAAAACGAAGTTTTAGGTGAACGCCTGCGCCTCTTTAAGGATAGAGATAGTCTAGATGAATTATCCGAAGTTGACGCCCGCTCTGTCGCAAGAGGCAGAGCTATAGGAATAGAAGAAGGCAGAAGAGAAGTGAGATTGTCTTGTGCCAAAAAACTCATTGCTGCAAACCTTCTACCTTTGGAAACAATCTCAAAGGTCTGCTGTCTCTCTTTAGAAGAGTTAGAAAAGATTAAGAGCAACATCACCAATCTTACCTAATCCGCTTCTTTTGGAAGAGAGGCAAGTGTCTGACTAAAGTTTCTCCGGTCAAACTCTTGTTTCTTTGCGCCGCTCTCAACTACAACAAACTTCGTTGATACATCCTGCAGCCATACCGGCACGGGCAACTCAAAAATACAAAAAATATTCTCTTCTAACGCCTCTGATTCAGAAGGTATTCAGCCGAGAATCAATCTACAAAATCCCTTGGCCCTCTCCTCCTTTGCACTGACCTTCAACGGAGGCCTGTGTTATTACCTGAAGCCCTTATCTATATTTTGCGGAGAGGTTCCTTCAGCGCTTTGGGCATGAAGGAACCCCGGCTTACTTGGCATCTTTTGACTCGAAACAAACCAAACGGTTCCTTTCACAACCTCCTCTGAGGCAGAGATTGAATGTGATCACCGGCCTTTTGCCAAATAGCCTGAAGCTGATTCACCGAGCGAATCATCCTATTCTTCCGCATTGACCGCGCTGAGCAAGAACTTGATCCATCAGCACCAGTGCAAAAAGTGCTTCAATAATCGGAGCAGCACGAATACCGACACACGGATCATGACGTCCTTTTGTCGACACGCGCACGTTCTCTCCGTCGACGGTCATCGAATCAAGTTCCGTACGAACCGACGGAGTCGGCTTAATTGCGATTCTCGCGGTTATCGGCTGACCGTTTGAAATTCCGCCGAGAATGCCGCCAGCGTGGTTGGAACCAAAATCATTCTCCCAGCGGGTATTCATTTGATCCGCGTTTTCCGTGCCTCTGGCTCCGATCACGTCAAAACCGTCTCCGATGGATACTCCCTTGACCGCGTTCAGTCCCATAAAGGCGTACGCCAGACAGGCGTCCAGCCTGCGATAGATCGGATCACCAAGACCCGCGGGAGCACCAAGCGCTTCAGCGTAAACCTCACTGCCCGCTGAATCGCCTGACTTCCTTAAAGCGTCCATAAAAGCTTCAAGCTCAGGAACCTTCTGCGGATCCGCGGTAAAAAAGGGATTTTCGTCAACCGCCGACCAATCTTTAATAGCAAGCGGTATTCCTCCTAAATTAGTCAGGCACGCCCGAATTTGAATACCTAAGTTCTTTTCCAGCCACTTGCGGGCGACAGCGCCGGCGGCAACGGTCGGCGCAGTCAGTCTTGCCGAACTTCTTCCGCCGCCCCTCGGATCGCGGATGCCGAACTTACGGTAATACGTATAGTCGGCATGCGCCGGTCTGAACACATTCTCAATCGCAGAATAATCCTTGCTGCGCTGATCTTCATTGCGGATCAAAAGCGCGATCGGCGTCCCTGTTGTAACGCCTTTGTAGAGACCCGAGAGAATTTCCACCGTGTCGCTCTCTTTTCTCTGCGTCACGTGCCGCGATTGTCCGGGGCGTCTTCGATCCAGCTGCTTCTGAATATCCTCCGCGCTGAGTTCCATTCCCGGAGGACACCCGTCAATGACGCACCCGATCGCCGGTCCGTGCGACTCGCCGAAATTGGTGACGGCAAAGTATTCTCCAATGCGTGATCCTGCCATTTAACTTCCTTTCCTTATTTGAGCCCCTAGAGGCGGACGCTGTAAGAAATTGTATCTTAATCGACTAAAATCTCTGCCATATTCTATGAGAGAAGAAAAATGGTTTCCTTAGATGTCAATATTCGTTTCGCGCATTGTCATTTCCTGAAATCGGTTGACTACTTGATGTTGTTAAACCTAGTTAAAGTTTACTGTTTAAAGAGTAATCCCT
>NZ_CALPCV010000017.1:0-47238 GCF_943193095.1 Parasutterella muris
CGGCCTTCGGTAACAGACCAAGGCGGCAAAATTACGAAAAGAAAAACTCGAGTTCTTCCGGGAGCTCTTTTACCGGAAGAAATTCTTAATAAATGGGTTGGCCTCGATGAAGGATCGATCGTGGAAGCCGTCACTGACACGGTGAAGAAAAACACCGGAGAAATTCTTGGGCCTCAGGTCCGCTATTACATCTCATCATTAAGGTACGATGCCCCGAATGTGGAGCAGGTTCTGCATCGTGCCATTCGTCAGCACTGGGCAATTGAAAACAAAGGCCATTGGGCGTTAGATATGGCCTTTAATCAGGATCGGCTGCAGTGCACAAACGCTCAGTATCTGGCCGGAAGAACACTGCTTAACAAGATCGCCCTAAACTTCACGACGAAAATCCAAACACGCTTGGAAGAGACAACGGGCAAAGAGGCGCCGTCCAAACCGGTGATCAGGGCGAGGCTGAATAAAATTGAGGATATGCTGGCTGCAATGAATGATTGCATACGCATCTAGCGGCTCCCTGGGCTAAGGTCTCCCTTCAAAAGGAAACCCTTATCGTGGTCTTCTATTTAATTTCTGATGCGTCCGACCTGTATTCCATGCCCTCCCCTGGATTCCTCCAAAGGAACCCGACACCGTCATCAAACTCTTTCATGAGTATGGAGTCCCGCTGACATTTCATTCACGCCAGCTTTTAAAGGCCAAGGGAGAAAATAATAAGTTATATCTTGTTACAAAAGGAGCGCTGGCTTATTACATTGCCGACCAATATAAGAGCCATGCAAGTGTGCTCAATCTACTGATTCCAAATCGTGCTGCGTGCGACCTCTCTGCGCTCACTGGAACCAGAGTCAATGTGACCACTCGCGCCATCGGCACCTGCGAAGTTCTTTCCATGTCTCCGAACATCATTCCGAACTATATGCTCGAACACGCGGAGTTTGGTTTGGAAATGGCCAAGCACGTAACTATCAAACAGGAATGCTCCATTGAGGCGATGGTCGCAAACTTTACACTTGAACCGGCTGACCGCCTGCGCACTCTGCTTAAAGTGCTGCTCCTAAGCTATGACAAGCCGATCGTCGACGATCAATGGATGAAAATCCCGCTTGATCTCACCAATGAACAGTACGGATCGGTCGTCAATCTCACACGAGTCTCAGTAAGCAGACTCTTTTCCGACTGGAGCGCTAAAGAACTCATAAGAAAATCCGGCCGTAACGTCTTTGTTCGTTCAGAACTCTTTAAAGATATCTACGACTGGGTTTAATCAAACGATTAATTACGAAGAAGAAGCCTCGTCATCCTGATTCTTGTCTTTGCCTTCCGAAGCCAAATACGCAAAGATAACCATCAGGATCATCGCCAAAATAGCGCATGCCCTGACTGAATGGACTGCGCCGAACTTCTCGGAAGCCAGTCCGAGAATAAACTGCCCGATCGGAACAAAACCGAGCATCACAGCTAAATACATCGCCGAAAAGCGCCCTCGATAAATATTGGGCGCTCGGCTCTGCACCAGATTATTCGCGCTCGCCAAAGAAAATGTCAGCGATGCGCCGGCAACCAATGCGCACAGCCACTGCGAAGTCAGTGAATCCAAGGCGGGAAGTGCCGCAAAACCGATACATGTGACCCAGCCGCCCATCCATACGGTTGTTACATGGTCAATGATTCCGCGGTTTCTCTGCATCAGAACCGCGGCGGCCACCGCTCCGAAACCTAAACCGGAGGACATGGAGCCGAAACTCAGCAGCTCGCTGCCTTTCAGAGAAATCGCCGGCAGCAGTGCGACCGCAGGCATCACCAGAATGGACAGACAGGCCACCTGAGGAAGGATGTCGCGCAAGATTCGATACCGCATAAAGAGTTCAACTGAACCCATATTGACGCTTTCTTTGCGTTCCTCCTCCGTCGTACGGTTCGGAATTCGGACAATGCGCATCAAAGCGATCATCGGAATAAAGCAGACCGCGTTCATCGCAAAGCACCAGGTTGCTCCGACGCTTTCAATGATAAATACCGCAAACATCGGCGCCACGGAGCGTGCGATATTCATAATCAGAGACTGCCGCGCAATCGCTTCCGAAACGGTTTCACCGGTTTCCACAAGCATCGCGTGCATGCACGGGCCGTCAATGGATGTAATGATGCCGAAACAGAGCGCGAGCAGTGCAAGCTGATACGGCCCGAGATCGCCCTCATAAGACAGCCAGGCGGTCAGAGCGGCAATCACGCAGCCGAAGGTCTGTGTGATTAAAAGAATATGGTGGCGGTGAAATCGGTCGGCGATTTGGCCCGCAATCGGAGCGAGCGGCAGAGAGGGAAGCGCAGACAGCAACGCAATCGCGCTTAGCCAAAGCGGAGACTTGGTTAACGTCCAGACAACCCAGGAGAGCGCCATGCCGTGTACAAAACGGCCGAGCGTAGAAAAACTGTAGGCGCTCCAAAAATAGGTATTTGTTCTGTGGTTGGTCTTTTGCACACTCTTCTCCCGACTGAGAGATTATTTTAGTCGTCGATAAAGTATACGTGAGCGGCTTTTGCGTTCTGAGAAGCCCGAAACGGCAAAACCGCCCGAAGGCGGTCTTGTCTAAGTTATCGCAGAAATATTACTTCTTAGCAGCGATGTTGTGATCCTTGATCGCGCTTTCCGCAGCGATACGAGCGGAGTTGACGGCGAAGCCGATTGTGGAGCCGGCCATCAGGAGGTCATAGGAGTCACCGTACATACCGCCGACGTCAGAACCGGCAGCGTAGAGGTTCGGGATTGCCTTATCTTTGTCGGTAACAACCTGCAGACGGTCGTTAACCTTGATACCGCCGAGTGTGCCGAGAGAGGAGGCAACGCTCTTGATCGCGTAGAAGGGACCCTGTTTGACCGGGAAGATGTACTGCGGATCTTTAGCAAAGAGGGCGTCATGACGCTGTTCAGCAGCCTGGTTGTACTGTTCAACACTGGCTTTCAGCTTGGCAGGATCCATACCAGTCTTCTTGGCGAGTTCGTCAAGAGTGTTGGCTTTGACTGCCCAGCCGGCCTTTTCAGCGGCATCCCATTCTTTGTCGAAGTTGGTGAGCTTGGCACCGATCGGAACCATAACACCAACACCCTGAACAATACCGTCGTGCTTCATAGAGTCGAGGTTCTTGTTGTCATAGACAACCCACATCTGGCCGCCGATTCTTTCAAGAGCGTTACCGGCTGCGGGCCAGTCACCCATGATTGTTTCGTCGGTGAAGCGTTCGCCCTGCGGTGTCAGCCAAAGATGCGGCTGCTTAGCTGTAGCGGAAACGTGGTTTGTTGTTCCGACGGCTCTCGGACCCGGACGATAGGACTGCTGAACTTCCAGACCTTCTTTACCGCCGCCTGCGGACCAAGCCATCTGAATACCGACACCGTTCTTGCCGGACTGAGCCAGACCGTCTGTATCCGGGAAGCGTGTGTACTTCTTCATCATTTCAGGATTATCAGCGAAACCGCCGGTAGCGATAATCACAGCCTTGGCGTTAACAGTAACGGTGTTGCCGTCTTTGTCTTTAGCAATAACGCCGGCGACCTTGCCGTCTTTCATGAGAAGCTTTTCAGCCGGAGTGTTGAAGAGCACTTCCATGCCGTATTCTTTTTGTCCTTTTTCCTGGAAGAGCTTGATCCAGCCGGCGCCGCGGCCTTCATAGATGTGCCATGTGTAGAGACCGCCCGGGTAATTGGTTGTCAGTTTTTCGAATTTAACGCCGTGTTTCTGCATCCAGTCAACGGTGTCGGCGGATTTGTCAACGAAGGCTCTGACGAGGCGGGCGTTGCTTCTCCAGTGGCCGTAAGCCATGATCTTCTTAAACGCTTCGTCCTTTGTCAGAGGAATGTAGTAGTCGCGCTGCATCTTGGAGCCGACAGCGAAAATACCTTCTGAGAAGTTGCCTGTGCCGCCGGCGATCGCTTTCTTTTCAAGACCGATAACCTTCGCGCCTTTTTCAGCGGCGGCGAAAGCCGCGGCTGTACCGGCTGCGCCCTGACCGACGACGACGATGTCAGCGTTCAGAACCTTGTCGGCAGCATAGGACATTGTTGAGAAAGCAGCTAACACTGCAACAGCTAAAAGTTTTTTCATTCTTGAATACTCCTTGAGAAAAACAGCCTTTATCGGCTTTTATGAAACTATTTCTAGGACCTGTGGTGAGGTGGTCTGTGTCTTTATTTCTATGGAGAAAATTATCGCCTCTCCCCATTAATCATGTCTGTAATTACTGTTACAGCTAAATTAGAAAAAACGTATACACGATTACATTTATAGGAAAAACCCTCCTATTTGTAGACAAATTCCTCTACACGAACAAATACCGGGTTAAATCAGTCCGCTCCCCATGAGTTCGTCATCTGCAGCCCTTGTCCGCCAAGCGATTTTTCTTTTTCCGGCTCTCCAAACACCCCCCTCTCTCAATTCGTATTTTCCCAGCCCAAGAAAACTATCTGAGCAAAGAAACCAAATCTGTCGGATCTTCCTTCCGGGCACAAAAAAGCCGGAAAATACAGATCCGGCTCCTGGTGTATCTCAGCTAAAAAACTGAATCTTAAAATTCAAGCGTCTCTCCATCCTCCGGGATAAGAGCGCTCTTCTCCATCTTGTGCTCTGCGACAAACTTCCGCATACCTGCTCTGTATACCGTTGCGTGCGCAACATTATCCATATGGCTGATGATGGTCTTCGCATACGGCGCTTCCTTATGAACCTCTAAAACATCATGGGCGTCCATAATCAGTCTGCCGAAATACTGAAGAGCGGCACCGCAGGCATTGAGAATGATGACTTCCGGACGATACTTTTCCAGAACTGCTGCAACTTCATCATAAAAAATGGTGTCTCCTGCAATATAGAGAGTCTTCTCGCCGGGAGCCCGGAACAAAACTCCACACGCCGGTCAAGAAATAAAACTCTTCGTCGCAAAATTGGTCGCGAGCGCCTACTTCAAACTAACCCGCTCATTCTCAGCCCTGAAGCCGCTTTAGAGCCAAGAGTTAATTGCTTATACCCAAACAATGTCTAAAGCAGATGTCTTACTGAAAAAACTTTCGCAAACGGGACGACTGCGGAAAATCAAAGCCGGTCATAAAAATTAAAGCCGAAGTTTTTGGCTCCGGCTTCAATCAGACAATCGCGCTTTAAAGTGCGCCGTCTTCAATGCACTTACTAAACAAGAAGCGGCTGCTTGCTTTCTTCCACTCGTCAAACTTAACGCCGCGAGGCAGAATCTCAAAGTCCGCTGTCGGCTCCGTAACCGTTTCCGCGTTCATCTGTTCAGGTGTCAGCGCGGAATAATAAACTCGGATTTCAGCTTCGCCGTTCACCAGCCACTTTTCAAATGTTAAGTAACCGCCCGGCGTGTTCTCGTTCTTTGCGCGGTTCGGAAGCTTCCAGTTCAGATCAAACAGCGCCCCGAGATTTGCAAGGTTCGTGTCGTGCCCGACCAAATAGGTGTATTTCGGACCATGATCCAGAGAGTCAATAATCTTTTTCGCAAGCGCAGAGCCTTTATAAGCGGCAACTTCCATATCGCGGTTCAGTGCGGTAAATACACCGACTCGAAGCGGCATCAGCTGCATAATGCCGGGCCAGTCCAATACGCCCCAGCCCGCCTTTTGTCCGGGGAACTGTCCCCATTCCAAAGCAAAAATCTCTGTGATGCTCGCAGCGGAATACGGCGCGCCTTCATAACCGACTTTATGTTTGCTCGCTTTACCGCGCATTTTCCCTGTGAGCTCCCGCCCTAGGATTTTTTCGACTTCGGCTATCTCGCTGCCGTAAATCTTCGAAAAGCCTGCGGCCCGTTCCGTCAGCTTCTCGGCAAGCTCTTTCGGATACTCAATCTTGCATACTTTGGCTTTCAAAGGAGAAAAAAGGGCGGAATGCTTTTTATCTGTCGTTCGTACCTGATAGCCGCATCCCGGATACAAACCTTCATTCAGCGCTTTGGCGGTCGCGATGGTTCGCTCATCCGTATCGGCGATGATCTGAACATCATCTGGTTTAGGACAAGTCCCGTATGTAAAAGGCGCACGAGTGCGATTCAGCGCCCAAGTACGCTCTACCAGATAGTAGCCGCGCTTTGTGAGAATGCCGGGATCGACCCCGAAATTCGGCCACTTCTTCGAAGACCAGGACTCCAGTTTCTCTGCCGACTGCGTCGGAGAACGAACACCGTGTCGGGAAACCACGACGACGTTCATCAGTTCTTCGGAATGTACGCCGGGAAGCGGGCCGGTTTCAGCTGCCGACGCCCCGGCCGATGCGAGAATAAAAAGAGATACTGCAGCGGATGATGCAAGCGATGTTTTCATTTTGTCTATCCATTAGGAAGATAGTCCAAATATATACGTCGCAAGCGCCAGGAAGATAAAAAATCCGCCTGAATCGGTAATAAAGGTGAGAAGGACAGATCCGCCCATCGCCGGATCGCGGCCGAGTTTTTTCAATGTGATCGGAACAAGAATCGCAACAATCGCACCCATCAGCATGTTCAGCAACATCGCCAGGAACATTGTCAGCCCCAGCAGTTTGCCGTCCGGCGTGTTGTAGTAAAGCGCCCAGGCAAAAAGACCGGCAACAATGCCCCAGATGAAACCGTTCACAATCGCGACCAAGACCTCTTTCTTCACCACGTCGATTTGGTTGGCGTCCGTAATCTGACCGGTCGCTAAAGATCGAACCAGAAGCGTCAGAGTCTGGTTGCCCGAATTACCCGCAATACCGGCGACAATCGGCATCAGCGCCGCCAGAGCGACAACTTTCTCGATCGTTCCGTCAAAAGCGGAAATCACGCGGGAAGCAAAGAAAGCGGTAAAGAGGTTTACACCAAGCCACAGCCAGCGGCCTTTCGCCGATGACCAAACCGAATCAAATAAGTCCTGATCATCATCCAAACCGACGGCACCGTAAGCTTCTTCATCACTTTCTTCACGGATGACGTCAACAACTTCGTTAACCGTCAGACGACCGACCAGTCGTCCGGTCTCGTCCACCACCGGAGCACTCACCAAGTCATATCGCTCAAACGCCTGAGCGGCGTCGCTCACATCTTCCAGAGGCGAAAGCCGCAGTACTTCCGTCAGCATCACGTTCTTAACGGAATCCTCCGGATAGTGCGTAAGAATTCGATCAACCGGCAGCGTGCCCATAAGCTTCTCGTCCCGATCAATCACAAAGACCTGGTCCGTATGATCCGGAAGCTTTTTCAGCCGTCGGAGATAGCGAAGCACGATATCGAGCGTCACATCCTGCTGAATCGAAACAATTTCGAAATCCATGCGGGCACCGACCGTGTCCTCGGGATAACTCATCGCCGCACGAAGCTGAGCTCTCTCTTCGTGCGAAAGTCCTTCCTGAACCTCCGCGACAACGTCAGGCGGGAGGTCCTCGACCAAGTCTGCGATTTCGTCGGTATCCAGTCCTTCGACCGCGTCCACAAGTTCGTCGCGGTTCATCGCGTCGATAAGCGTTTCTCGTACGCCCTCGTTTACCTCGACAAGGATCTCACCGTCTCGGCCCGCGCGCACGCAGTCCCAGACGATGAGACGCTCATCCAGTGGGAGCGCTTCAAGAATGTAGGCAATATCCGCAGGGTGCAGCCCCGAAAGCGTATCGCGGAGCAGTGTCCTGACTTCTTCGCCGACCCTTAGGTCTTTGCGCTCCTGGGCCTCTTCTCCTTCATCAAGCAGCTGCTGAATAATCGCTAAACCGCGCGCAGCCGCCTCCGGATCACGTACAGCGATGTCGTAATCCGGATCGTGAAGAGGTGTATCTGGATTGATCGTACCCAAATCAATCTCCTTAGAAATTCAAACGCGGGGTTTGAGAGGAGTTAAGCCGCAGAAGCCGTGAGCATTTTGCGAATCGCTTCGTAGACGGAAGCGGTTTGCGGACGATGTCCCATCCAAATCTCATAGGAATCGGCGGCCTGCTCGACCAGCATGCCGAGTCCGTCAGAAGCCTCTTTTGCGCCGCCGCGTTTTGCGAGCTCCATAAAGGGAGTAGGCACAGCCGCATAAACCAAATCGTACGCCAATGTACAGCTGTCAAAAGCAAAGGGAGAGACCAAAGGCGCTTTATTCTGAAGACTGGTCGGAGTCGCGTTGATGATGAGATCGTAATTTTCCGAACCGGTTTCATCGTAAAGAATGCTCTGAATGCCGAATTCGTCACAAAGTTCAGAAGCTCTTGCAGTACTTCGGTTGGCAACCGTCACGGATTTTGGCTGACGATCCATCAGCGCGGGAAGAATACCGCGCACGCCGCCGCCCGCACCCAAAATCAAAATCGACGTCCCTTTGACGGCAAACTTCAGACGTTCTTCAAGGTCGCGAATAAAACCGCTTCCATCCGTGTTCTCGCCTAAAATCTTGCCGCCCTGAAAAGTCAGTGTGTTCACTGCTCGGGACTGTCTGGCCTGAGAGGAGCATTTCGTAGAACAGCGATAGGCGTCAACTTTGAACGGGATCGTCACGTTGATTCCGAAATATTCTTCATCAATCAGATCTCCGATGGCGCTTTCAAATTCCCCCATCGGAATCTCTATTTTTTCGTACGAAATATTGTCTCCGAACTGCTTGGCAAATAATTCGTGGATCGCGGGGGAGTAGCTATGCGCTACCGGGTTCCCAACAACTCCCAGTTTTGTAAGCTTTTTCATCGAATATCTCCTGCTCCTCTGTTTTTGTAATCTTAACTCATGCATACAGCGCTTGAATATCTATTGATTTTCAACCGCTGCAGTCTGATTTTCCCCTTCCTCGGAATCAGCAGAAAGTTTCTCCCCTTCCTCTTCTTCCTGTTCTATTTCGTCATCAAAGTCATCTTCATGCGTTTCATCGAGCACTTTGACGAGACTGCATTCCATCACCAGTTCGACATAGTCCAAATTCAAAACACGCATCAAAACCGACTGTCCGCGCGGAAGCTCCGGCAGTCCGGGCACGCGCTGAGCCATCGGAAGGCCTTCGACGCGAACCAAGTCTCCTTTAACAACACTTGCCTTAACTTCCTTAATACCTTCCTGCTCAATCCAGCGCATCGACCAGTAACGAGACATTCTTGACTGGAAGTCATTAAAGGCCGAGTAGTTGCTGTCAAAGAGCGAAATAATCGAAAACAATTCGCTGTCGTTGCTTCGCAGCGCCGGAGTCTCCCCTTTCAGCGTCGAGATGATCTGACGCTGATTGATCAGGTCCACATAGCGTCTCAGCGGCGAAGTCGACCATGCGTAATACGGCACGCCGATTCCGTCATGCGGTCCGGGCACGCTGGTCATTTTGACGCGGCCGGCGCGCTGTGAACGATAAATTCCCGCGGTACCGCGCTCTTCAAGCCACGCGCCCCAAGTGCAGTTCGCAAAAATCATCATTTCCGCAACCAGCAAATCGAGCGGGTCGCCGCGGCGGCGGCCTTTCAGCTCGATCTCCGCATTCTCGTCTTCGCCCTTCAGACTGAAGTACCAGTCAATGCGGCCGACAGGCTCGGGTCTGCCCCGAACTTCTTCACGATTTTTAAGAAGTACCTTGGCAAAGTTCCACAGCCAAATAATCTCACTGCTGAAGGGCACATCCAAAGAGCCGCTTTTAATCGTTTCTTCCGTGACTTTGTCGGCAATCAGGTCATAGCGCAGATTCTTTTCCACCCGCACCCGTTCAAGCCGGGTTTCGGTCGAAATCACGCTGAAGGTCTCGTTGTCCACGACCGCGTATAAAGAAACCGCAGGAGACGCTTTGCCCTCGTCCAGCGTAAACGCTTCAATCCAATTCTTCGGCAGCATCGTGGTCTTCAGCCCCGGTGCATAAACCGTGGACATGCGCTCTCTTGCAGCCAAATCTATAGGAGAGTCATGTGTGATGCCGAGTCCCGGTGCGGAAATATGAATGCCGACTCTTGTACGGCCGTTGTCAAGCGGTGTCACGGAAATCGCGTCATCAATCTCGGTCGTTTCCGAATCATCAATAGAAAACGCGACAGCGTCCGAAATCGGAAGCTCCTCATGAACATCTGCGGGAGGCGTGCCTAAATTTCCCGGGAAGTTTTTGCCATGCGGAAAATTGACCGTGAAGAAGCTGTCCACGTGCCAGTGCCAGGCGTTCTTAATCGCTCCGACATTTAAAAGCATGCGCAGCGGAGAAGTGCTGATCTTGTCGCTTGCTTCCTTAACCGCTTTCCATTCCAATGAATTCTTATCAGGCTTGGTTAAAAGCTCAATCGCCTTGGCTTTGATTGCCTCAGGAGTCTTATGCTCTTCAGTAATCTTGCGCACATACTCGTCTTTGACGCGTTCCTGTTCTTTCTTGCGCTCGATGGCGGCCAAAGCCAGTCTCAGAGTCTCCTCCGGCGCTTTTCGGTAGGAGCCTCTTCCCTTACGGTAGAAGTAAACCGGATTGGCATGTAGTTTGAGAAGAATCGCCGCTTTCTGCACCGCCGTAGGCGCAGCGCCGTAATACTCGTCGGCAATCGCACCGAACGTGAAGTCGCCTTCGGGAGAAAACTCCCAGAGAAGATCCACATCGATTGTCTCAGCCTCTTCCTGAGCACATCTAAGAAATTCTGTCGGACTCGGGTTCTCAAACGTAATCAGTATGTGAGAGCGTTTTGCTTTAATCCGCTTACCTGTCGGAAGTTCCACCTGACAGGCAGACGGAGTCGAACTCTTTTCCGTTCCAACTTTAAATGCTCCGTCTTCTTCAAAAAATAAATTCATGCCGGCCTTTCAGTCGCTAAGCAGGAGTTAACTCAGCGACAAATTTTTTAAATCTCGTTCTGCTGCAATTCTAAGCGAGCAGATATGTTTTCAGCTTCTTCTGCGCTTGCCGCACAGAAAACTTCTTCAGCGCGTCTACTTTAACCGTTCTTACGAGCGAAGAAACTCAAGAATCGGCTCAACATAGGGCGTAAAGTCCGAAATTCTGTGATCGCCTTCCGCTATCTCGATGATTTTGGTCTTAGCAAGCATCTTCGCTGTAACAGTCGGATCGAGAACCTCGTCCTTCAGACTCAGCAGCGTGAGGCAGCGCTCGGGGCGCGTCACTTCGCGCACCAGCATCTCATTGAGCTCATCCATGAAGGATTCGCACACGTACATCTTTTTATCAATGCCGCTGACCTGCATCCAGCCCGGGCGAAAATCCACTTTGCCCCAATTGCCGAGCGCGGGGTTCAGCAAAACCGCCCGATTAATATCAAAATGCTCGGCAAGCCAAGCCGCGTAAAAGCCGCCCAAAGAAGAGCCGACGACATTGACGTTTTCCGCGCCGAGGCGGCAAACCGTTTTTGTCAGCAGCTCTGCGACTTCCTTAGGCGACATGTAAAGCTCCGGCGCCTCAAAGGGGATACCGGCCTTTTCATGTGCCAAGCGCAGAAGGCTGCCTTTATTAGAATCCGGATGCGATAAAAATCCGTGCAGATACAGAGTGGTTCTCATCGCAGACTCTTTAGGCTTTCTGACCAAAACGAGCCTTCAGCTCATCGAGGATCATCCCATGAACCCCACCGAAACTTCCGTTGCTCATAACCAAAATAATGTCTTTCGGATTCACAGCAGCGGCTGCCTCGTGCGCAAGCACGTGCAAATCTTTATAGACATGTGTTTTGTCTTCGATCGGCCTGAGCGCTTGCTGAATATCCCAGCTCACGGACGGCCCCTGGAAAGCAAATACCTGAGCCGCCTGAGACAGACTCGGCGCAAGCGCCTGCTTGACCGCTCCGAGCTTCATAGTGTTGGAGCGCGGCTCAAATACCGCAATGACTCGCCCTCCGTCGGTCTTGGCCGCAACCGCTCGAATGGTTTCTTCTATCGCGGTCGGATGGTGCGCAAAGTCATCAATGACGCGAATTCCGCCGACTTCGCCCTTAACTTCCATACGACGCTTGACGCCGTGGAAGCGAGTGAGCGCATCCAGCGCCTCTTCCGTACTCACGCCGGCGGTCGTCGCCGCGGCAACCGCAGCGAGCGCGTTCAGACGATTGTGCTCTCCGGGCAGATCAAGCTGCATCCAGCCAAGCTCTTTACCGCCAGCCGAAACTCTCCAGCCCTCATGATCAACCAGACGCCAATCCGCGTCTTCTTCCAAACCGAAACTTTCCGCCGGCGTCCAAAGGCCCATCGCAAGAACCCTGCGCAGCGCTTCGCTCTTATTATTAAAGATGACCTTTCCTTCCGAAGGGATTGTCCGCACCAAATGATGGAACTGCCGCTCAATCGCCGCAAGATCGGAGAAGATATCGGCGTGGTCATATTCAAGATTATTCAGAATCGCAGTTCTCGGACGATAGTGAACAAATTTGCTTCGTTTATCAAAGAAAGCGGTGTCATATTCGTCGGCTTCAATGACAAAGAACTTAGAATCCGTCAGTCTTGCCGAGCAGCCGAAATTCTGCGGAACGCCGCCCACCAGGAAGCTCGGATTCAGACCCGCGTCTTCCAGCATCCATGTGAGCATGGATGTCGTTGTGGTTTTACCGTGTGTCCCGGCAACCGCAAGCACATGCTTATTCACCAGTATGTTTTCAGACAGCCATTGCGGACCCGACGTATAAGGAAGGCCCTGATTCAGGATCGCTTCCAAAAGCGGATTGCCGCGGCTGATAGCGTTGCCGATCACATATAAATCCGCGCCGAGTGTAAGCTGATCCGGGCTGTAACCTTCAATTAAATGAATTCCTGCCTGCTGCAGCTGATCCGACATCGGAGGATAAACACCTGCGTCACAGCCGCTTACTTTAAAGCCCATTGCCTTTGCCAGCTGGGCAATACCGCCCATGAAGGTTCCGCAGATGCCGAGAATATGAATATGCACCTTATGCTCCGTCAGAAAATAGTTCGGAGTCCAATATACAGCGGAGAGGACTCAGAAGAAAATACCTGAAGAAAAACTTTAGTAAGCGAGTCCTTACTAACAAATACGGTGCCATTAATTAGAAGCAGATCGTGATAATTTGATACTTTTTAGGTGCGCACAATTTTTTTGCGCTCGTTATGATTGCTCTTCTTAGAGAAATAAAGAAAAATCGGTCTGAGTATCGATAAATTTCATGAAAAATAGAAACAAGTTAGAAGAATTTAGTGAATTAGCGGCAAAAACCGCCGAACTCATTGCCGAAGGTCGGGATTGGAGCGAGGCGAGAAGCAAAATCGCGGAGTTTTACGACGTACCGGTTTTCCGTCAGCCCTCAGACGAAGAAATTGAATCGGCTCTGCGCTGTCACTACAGCATTTACGACCCGCAGGGGCATGCCCTTCGACTGCTTGAGCTCAGAGAAACGGCGCTCTTTATTATGCGCGAACTATCTGCGTTTCAGCCTCGGCTCACCAAAGGCGTTCTCAGCGGGTGCGCCGATCAATATTCCGATATCTGTCTTCAGGCGGTGAGCGAGGACTTAAAAGCGTTCCAAATCGCCCTGCTTGATCGGGATGTCGACTTTACCGTTCTGCCTAATCCGAAATCCGGCAGGAAAGAATTTGCGGAGGAAGTCGTTTTTGAGGCACCCTTAAAACCGAACGGATACTTTGCGGTCAACCGCATGACCGTTTGGGTCCGAGTCAAGGTATTTGAAACACAGCCCCCTGTCAGACAAAAGAGCGAAAAAACTCCGGACGCGTGGCAAATTCCGCTCGAAGCGGCAAAATCCGTCGACATTGACGGACTCACGCGTTTAATCGACTCGACACGAGTCTAATCCTGTATTTTTCATTATCTTCGTCTATCTTTTCTCATCGTTTTCCCAAATAGTCTTTAAGGTTATTTGAAAGAAAATCATGCAAAAGAGAAGATTTTTAATGTTTTAAATACAGTTAAGCCCTATACTTGCGAAATATTGACTTATTCCCGCTATAGCTCGGGATATAACTCTATGAAAAAAATATTATTGCTTAACGGGCCGAATCTCAATTTGCTGGGAACTCGTGAACCGGACAAATACGGGAATAAGACACTCGCGGATATCGAGTCGTCGCTTTCAGCCTACGTATCAGAAAAAGACGCGAAGCTGAGCTACTATCAGAGCAACCATGAGGGAGACCTGGTAGACCGTATTCAGCAGGCCAAAGAAGAAGGAATTGACGCCGTTATTATTAACCCCGGCGCCTATACGCACACCAGCATCGCGATCCGCGATGCCTTTTTGTCTGTGCAGATTCCTTTTGTCGAAGTGCATCTATCCAATATCTTTAAACGCGAAGCGTTCCGCCACCATTCCTATCTGTCCGATATCGCGCAAGGCTGCGTGATCGGTTTAGGCGCCAAAGGCTATTTTCTGGCTGCGGACGCGCTTCTCGACAACTAATTAATTTATCTCTCTTATATAAAGAGGCTTTTCCATGGACTTGAGAAAACTTAAAACATTGATCGACCTCGTTCAGGCTTCAGGCATTTCTGAAATCGAAATCACAGAAGAAGGCGATCATGTCAAAATCGTCAACCGTCCGGCTGCAGCTGCCGCTGCGCCCCGCGCTCCGGAGCCTGTTGTCTACGCGGCTCCAGCTCCTGCCGCACCGGCCGCTCAGCCCGCAGCTCCGGCGCCCGCCGTCACCGCGAACACGCCTTCCGGAACTCAGGTCACAAGCCCGATGGTCGGAACTTTCTACCGCGCCCCGAGCCCCGGCGCCGACCCCTTTGTCGAAGTCGGCACTCAAGTCAAAAAGGGCGACACTCTGTGCATCATCGAAGCGATGAAGCTGCTTAACGAAATCGAGGCCGAAGTCAGCGGCACCGTTAAGGAAATTCTCGTTGACAACGCTTCTCCGGTTGAATTCGGTCAGCCGCTTTTCGTCATTGAATAACCAGAGAGATATCTATGTTCGGTAAGATCCTTATCGCAAACCGAGGAGAAATCGCGCTCCGTATTCAGCGGGCGTGTAAAGAAATGGGCATCAAAACCGTTATCGCCCATTCTCTTGCGGACACAGACGCAAAATATGTTCGGCTTGCCGATGAGTCCGTATGTATCGGACCGGCGCCTGTTCATCAGAGCTATCTGAATATGCCCGCGCTTATCAGCGCCGCTGAAGTCACCGATGCTGAAGCCATCCATCCGGGCTACGGATTCCTTTCTGAAAACGCCGATTTCGCTGAACGCGTGGAATCAAGCGGCTTCGTCTTTATCGGCCCGAGACCGGAAACCATCCGTCTGATGGGAGATAAAGTCTCCGCGAAGAAAGCGATGATCGAAGCGGGCGTGCCCTGCGTCCCCGGCTCCGGCGGCGCGCTCCCGGACGATCCTTCCGAAATTATCAAAATCGCTCGTCAGGTCGGCTACCCGGTCATTATTAAAGCCTCCGGCGGTGGCGGCGGACGCGGCATGAAGGTCGTCCACACGGAAGCGGCGCTCATCAATGCGGTCCAAACCACCAAACAGGAAGCAAAAGCCGCCTTCGGCAATGACACTGTCTATCTTGAGAAATTCCTCGAGAACCCGCGCCACATCGAAATTCAGGTACTTGCGGACTCTTTCCGCAATGCCATTTGGCTCGGAGAGCGCGACTGCTCCATGCAGAGACGCAATCAGAAAGTCATCGAAGAGGCGCCCGCTATCGGTATTCCCCGCCGCCTGGTCGAGAAAATCGGCGAGCGCTGCGCAGAGGGCTGCCGCAAGATCGGTTACCGCGGTGCCGGCACTTTCGAATTCCTATATGAAAACGGCGAGTTCTACTTTATCGAAATGAATACCCGTATTCAGGTCGAACATCCCGTAACTGAGCTGATTACGGGCGTGGATCTGGTGCAGGAACAAATTCGAATCGCCGCAGGTGAAAAGCTGCGCTATCGCCAGCGCGATATCCAGATTAAGGGACACGCGATCGAATGCCGTATCAACGCCGAAGATCCGTTTAAGTTCATTCCGAGTCCGGGCCGTATCACAACGCTGCATCAGGCGGGCGGCCCCGGTATCCGCGTGGACTCTCACGTCTATCCGGGCTACTTTGTTCCGCCTTACTACGACTCCATGATCGGCAAGCTGATCGCTTACGGCGACACTCGTGAACAGGCAATCGCCAGAATGCGCACCGCGCTTTCTGAAACGGTCATCGAGGGCATCACGACCAACCTTCCTCTTCATAAGGAAATGATGATCGATCAGAAATACATGCAGGGCGGCACCAGTATTCATTACCTCGAAGAAAAGCTTTCTCACCGGGCTTCCGTTCAAAGTTAAGGACTCATATGCTGCACGAGTTTTCTCTATTAGCCACAAAACAGATGGCGGAACCGCTCTCTGACTTTCTGATGGAGCACGGCGCTTATTCCGTCTCCATTGAAGACGCAGACGCCGACACCGATCAGGAAAAACCGATCTTCGGCGAACCGGGAACCGAACTTGATGACTTCGCGTGGGACCGCTCTCTTTTGAAAGTGCTCTGCCCTGACGACTTCAACATCAAAGCCGTCGTTGAACTCAGCGCACAGGAACTGGGCATTGAGACACCCACCATCGAAAACGTCGTTGAGGTCCCGAACAACGATTGGGTACGCATCACACAGGCGCAGTTCACGCCGACCCGAATCGCAGGCGACCTCTGGATCGTCCCCTCCTGGCATGAGCCCCCCAACCCGGATGCCGTCAACATTCGTCTGGATCCGGGTGTCGCGTTCGGCACGGGTACGCATCCGACAACGCGTCTTTGCCTGGAATGGCTTCATGATCATTCGCTCAGCGGCAAATCCGTTCTGGACTACGGCTGCGGCTCGGGCATTCTTGCGGTTGCCGCTAAAAAACTCGGCGCCTCCGAGGTGCTCGGTACGGACATTGATCCGCAGGCGATCGAAGCGGCCAACTATAATGCGGAAGTAAACCAAGCAGACGCGCACTTTTACCTGCCCGAACAAATGCCGGAAGGAAAGTTTGATGTTGTGGTGGCCAATATTCTCAGCAACCCGCTCAGAATCCTTGCACCTGCTCTGCTCGGCAGAGTAAAGTCCGGCGGTCATTTAGTGCTCTCCGGAATTCTGGAACGTCAGGCTGACGAGCTGATTGAAGTTTATCGCTCGTATCGCCCTGATTCTCCGCTCTCCGTATGGAAGAGCATGGACGGCTGGATCTGTCTGGCAGGACAGATCGCGTAAATACAAAGTGAGGATTTATGGAGCCAAAACTCAGCGACACTAATGTTTCTTACCATCTGCCTGACGAACCGTCTCTGACGCCGTTCGGCGAGCAGAAGTCCGACATTCCGAAAATTGTGCCGGCTGATTTTAAGGCTCCTCCGCGTGTGGTTCCCAAGCAGGAAGCAGGCGCGGTAAAGCCTGCGGCGGCAAACCCCGCTCCGGCACCCGCTGCGCCTCAGGCTGCGGCGCAGCAAAGCGCGGCACCGTCGAACACGTCCGGAACAACCTACAGCGCAAACGATCCTCGAGCCCTCATGGCTTCGCTCTCTAAAGACATTTCCGAGCTTTCTCAGCCACGTAAAAAGGAAGAGGCGCCCGTCACTCCGAGCGAACCGGAAATCGGCGTTAAAGGAGCCGACGGCATCATGTATCCGCCGGAAGATGATCTTGGAGACCCCGAGGTTCCGCCCTCTTCCTCCGGTTTCTTCCGCTCTGTCATGCTGCTGATCTGTCTGTGCTGCGTCATTGTGGCCGCTTGGCAGGTCACACTTTTCCTTCAGCCGGAAATTCTTCAGAAAGAACCGTTCAACTCCATTTCGGAAAAGAGCTGCGACTATCTGTACTGTCCGCCTCTGAGAACGCCGGTTATTCTCAAAAGCGGCGTGGATGCTGAAGGCCCCAACAAGTGGATGCTTTCGATGCAGATTCAGAATCAGGACATGCGCTCACAGAAACTTCCGAACCTGCAGCTAACGCTCGAAGGTACGGACGGCGCAAAGACACAGAAGATTTTTGAACCGAGAGAATATAAAGTCGTTTCCGGAGAGAAAGCCATTAAGGGCGGCGGCACTATCGAAATTCAGGTACCGTTTGACTACACGGAAAGCAGACCGAAGTCTTTCAGAGTCAAAGTGTTGGAAGATTAAACATGGTGCAGAGCTACGCTCTTCACTAAAAGCCAGACCTCAGAGCCCTTCCGGATTGATAAGTCCTGAAGGGCTTTTCTTGTGAGCTTGGCGACGATCGTCTGACCCGAACATAAAACCTGAATCAAAGCGCCTGAGCCGTCAGCAAGATCGGTCAAAGCGGACACAGTGCCTTTGAGTCGGTTCTGCACCGACAGATGTGCGGGATTTTCCAGCGAGACCACAATGTCCTTTGCGGGGATCGTCATCGAAATCTTATCGCCGACCTTCAGGCCGTCAGCGCTGACCCAAAGCATGAGATCGCCTGAGCGCACCGCGGCAAGATTCCACTGTTCATCGATCGAATCCACAGCGCCTCTCAGAAGCGCGCCGGAATCTTCTCCGACTTTCACCGGAATATCAATGTTGGTCAGAACCGACTGTAGCTCTCCCGAGGATTTGATTTTGCCCTGCTCCATCACAACCAGATGATCGGCCAGACGCATAACCTCTTCGGCCGAATGCGTCACATAAAGCATCGGGATATTAAGACTCTCGCGAAGTCGCTCCAGCCAGGGAAGAATTTCATTTTTTCGTTTGAAATCGAGCGCCGCCAACGGTTCATCAAACAGCATAATTGCGGGCTCTGTCGCAACGGCGCGTGCAATCGCGGCGCGCTGTCTTTCGCCGCCTGAAAGCTCCGCAGGACGGCGATTCATGAGGTGACCGATTCCAAGCAGATCGATGGCTTCGTCCATTCGCCTGCGCGCATTCTCGCTCTTTGAGCGGCGCACGGCGAACTCGATATTCTGCTTTGCGGTCAAATGAGGAAAAAGGGATGCCTCCTGAAAGACGTACCCAAGCGGCCTGTCCCATGTCGGCAAAAAGATATTGCACGCATCATCCTGCCAAAGCTGTCCGCTGATCCGAACTTGCCCGAGGGCTCTCTCCAGTCCGGCAACGCACCGCAGCACCGTTGTTTTGCCGGACCCCGACTCTCCGAATAGGACCGTGATTCCTTTATTCGGAAAGCTGAAAGAACAATCCAGCTCGAAACCGTCTGCACGCTTGAGAAGTAAAGATGCGCTACAATTTTCCGTCATGGCATTACACGCTCATTTTTGCGATTCAGAAGTGTCAGCCCGAGCAGTACGATAAAGCTGAAAGCTACCATCCCACCGGCAAGCCAATGCGCTTTCCCGTACTCCATAGCCTCGACGTAACTATAGATCTCGGTTGACACGACCTGAGTCTTTCCGGGAACATTCCCGCCGATCATTAGAACTACCCCAAATTCGCCGATCGTATGAGCAAATGTCAGAAGCGCTGCCGTCACAAAACCCGGACGCGCCAACGGTACGACAACATTCCAAAAGGCATCCCATGGACGAGCGCCTAATGTCGCCGCCACTTCCAGCGGCCTTTTTCCGATCGACTCAAACGCAGCCTGCAGCGGCTGGACGGCAAAAGGCATTGAGTAAACAATGCTGCCGATCACAAGTCCCGGAAAAGTAAACGTCAGAATGCCGATACCGAGCGCTTCCGTTAGCTTTCCCAAGGGACCGTGCGGTCCGAGTGCGACCAAAAGGTAAAAACCTAAAACACTAGGCGGTAATACAAGCGGAAGCGTCACAATCGAACTGACTGGCGCACGCCACTTTGAATTTGTGTGCGAGAGCCACCAGGCAACCGGCGTCGCGACAGCGATTAAAAATACCGTCGTGATCAGTGCGAGCTTGAGCGTCAGCCAGATCGGGAGAAGTTCTTCCGCTGTAAACATAATTACTGTTAATTATTCAAGACCGTAGCCATAGGAAAGGATAATGTCCCTGACCTTCGGGCTGGTTTCCATAAATTTCATAAACGCAGCAACATCCTTGTTGTCTTTGCCGAGATTCAGCACCACGACGTCCTGTCGAATCGGCGAATACAGATCCGAAGGCATAACCCAGCCGGAACCGGATGTCATCTTACCGCCTTTATACACCTGAGAAAGGGCAACAAAGCCGACTTCAGCATTGCTTGTCTTAGCAAACTGATAAGCCTTGCCGATATTGTCACCGGTCACAAACTTATTCTTAACCTTATCAAGCATGCCCCACTTCTCAAGCGTCTGATAAGCCGCCTCTCCGTAAGGCGCAAGTTTCGGATTGGCGACCGCAATCTTCTTTACTGCGGGCTCTAAAAGAAAGTCCTTGCTTTCCTTAACGAAGTCAGGAGTCGCGCTCCACAACACTAACTTTCCGTACGCGTAAGGTCTAGCGCTGCCCTTAACACCTAGGCCTTCGTCTTCGATTTTCTTAGGCGTTTTAGCATCCGCGGCAAATAGGATCTGATAAGGCGCTCCGTTTTTAATCTGCGCAAAAAACTGACCGGTCCCGCCGAAAGAAGCAAGAACTTTATTTCCGGTTTCCTTTTCGTATACAGCGGCAATATCTTTCATCGGAGCGGTGAAATTTGCAGCAACTGCGACATTGATGTCTGCAGCCTGCGCTGATCCGCAGAAGATGAGCGCAGAAAGGGAGGCAAGTGCAAAAGTTTTCATAAAAGGATTTAAAATGTGGAATTAACGATGTCGTTATTCTAATCTGGAATAGCGAAAGAAAACAACTCTTTCAACTTCAAATATGACGCTCAATATTTCGAACGCTTTATCTCAGAATGTTGTCGACAAGCGCGTAGACGTGCTTCGCAAAATTAAGCAGTGCGGGAGCATTTCGGAAGCCGCCCGCAGTGCCGGTATCAGCTATAAGGCCGCTTGGCAGGCTATTGAAAATATGTCCGCGCTTGCGGGTGTTCCACTCGTTGAAAAAATCGTCGGCGGATCTTCCGGGGGCGGCGCACGCCTGACGGAAGCCGGAGAATCCGTTCTTGAAGCCGCTGCCGCTCTGAGCAAACTCAGAGATCAGCTCATTATCGATATTGAAAACAAAGGCAGCAGCGGACTTGCGGCGCTTGCCGCAAACACTCTGAAAATGAGTATCCGCAACATCATTCCCTGTGTTGTAGAAGATATGCACGGCGGAATGTCGATGACCAAGGTAAAACTCAAAATCTGCGAAGGAGAATACCTGCGGTCGAGCATCACGATAGAAAGCCGGGAACTGCTGGACCTTAAGACCGGGGACAAAATCTTAGCTTTATTTAAGGCCTCCGGCGCAACGATTAATTTGGACCCGGAAGCGGAACCCAAAAGCTGCTGCCTGAAAGGTCAAGTGGTACGACTTCCTCCCAAAGAAAAAGGAGGCGAAGTGACAATCCGCCTTCCCAATGGGTTTAATGTCGTTGGTTTTGCTCATAAATCCAATGGGTTATCTGTTGGTTCAGACGCCTACGCCCATATCCCCGAGCAAGCTGTTGTACTCGCACTTTTTGGGTAATACGTCTTCATGACTCCTTTAATTCTTCAAAAAATTATCAGGGAAAATTCTAAGAAATAATCAAAGCGCCATACTTGTTTGTATAATCCTTAAAATAATATTATGAGGTTACGATCAGATACACCTCATCTGCTCGTCCTCACAACCGCTGTAAAGAGCGCTAAAAACTGCTCTATAGAACAAAAGAGTTGATCATATGTCTCAGGCCAGTAAATGGGGAACCTTTTGGCTTCTCGTCATTGGTGTCGTTGTCGGTATTCTTCTTACCGCCGCCACCGTCGGTGTCGTCCAGTGGGCGGGCACTGACAAGTTCTGCACCGGCTGGTGCCACTCTATGGACGGCGTAACTTACGCCTGGAAACAGGGCCAGCACGCCCGTACTCCCTCCGGCTATACCGCCGGCTGCTCCGACTGCCACCTGCTTAACGAAACCAACCGTCCGCTGACCCCGGTTGCCTACGTTGAACTGCTTTTCGCAAAAGCTAAAGCCGGTTCCATTTCCGGTTTCGGCGAACTTCGCGGCACTCTCAACACACCTCAGATGTGGCTCGAAAAACGTGCTGAACTCTCCAAGAGAGTGGTCGACACAATGACCGGCAACAACTTCAGAAACTGCCGCGGCTGCCACAATCTTGCTGAAATGTATGACGCTAAGAAACCGATGGTTGCTGCAATGCACAAGGGCTTCATTGACAAACCCACCAACTGCGTCATGTGCCATAAGATCGCCGGCCATAACTACAAACAGGCTGATGAAATTATCAAAGAAACCGGCAAATGGCCTGATCCTGCTAAAGCTTGGGAAACCGCTGAAGCTAAGAAATAATTAGGTCCCTAATCAAAAAACGGAGCGCGCAAGCTCCGTTTTTTGTTTGCATGAATTCTTCGCCGACAAAAAAAGCCCGCAGAGCGAATCTTGCGGGCTGATTTTTATGCGATGACTTAATTAGTCTTTCTTGGAACGATTGGCAAAGAAGATGTCCTTCTGAATCGTTTCTGTCGCGAGCGTGAAGACCTGGTTGGTCAGTTTTTCACACAGAGCTTCTGTTTCGGCAAGCATTTCAAGGTTGACCTTCTGCAGCAGAGCTGTCGCAGCCTCTTTGTCTGTCTTAACAAGAGCCATGTATTCTTCTTCCAGCTTGGCCTGTTTGGCGCTGAGCGCCTGTTCCTGTTCGGCAAACGCCTTCTTAACGCGCGGCGCATAAACTTCATAGTTCGTCATAACGAGTGTCTGAAGTTTGCGGAACTTCCAGTAAACAGAAGCGCTGTCAGCCTGATCCGTACCGATCTGATAGTGTTCCGGAACAGATTCGAGACCCTGATAGAACGGCATGAAGCAGGAGAGATCAGCCATACCGAAAGCGATATAGATCACATCGCCGATCGCATGCGGCATCCAAGGACGAACCTGAACCACATGCGCTTCGTATGTACGGAAAACGCTGACCGGACGCCACGGTTCTTTACCGTTAAGGCCATTTGAATACGGATCGTGTTCGGAACCGTCAAAATGGTCTCTCATCACGCGCTTAGCGTCTTCAACGCTGAGTTTGCGTTCCGGCTTCATAAAGACTGCAAATTCTCTGCCGTCATCAACCGGCTGAATCACAGACGGATTAAAGAGCTTCTGAATCTGCCAGACGCGCGGGTCATTGTAAATACGGTCGCGCTCGTCATTGCGGGTGTAAGCGGCTGCAAAATCAAAGGGACCTTTGGCCGGATCATAGAAACCGTTCTTTTCAGCGAACTCAACCAATGTCGGGCTTGCGAGCTGATCCTGAGCTTCGGGATCATAGAAGCGCAGACGGCCCTGATTGCCGGAAGCAAAGTAAACATCATCAGGGATGCGCTGAGCAAACCACTGATGGCCAGTACCGGTTTCGAGATACCAGATTTCTTTGTCGTCGCAGAAGCCGACACCGAAGCCTTCGCCGGCGCCGTGAGTTTCGATAATCTTGCCGAGGAGCTCTACGCCTTCCTTAGCGGTCTTGGCGCGAGGAAGAATGATATCGATGATGTCATCTTCGGTAATGCCGGACTCTTTGTTGTACGGGTCGATCGCGAGCGCATCGTCACGCGCAAAAATCGACTCAGTTCCCGTAACGGCAAGACCGACTTCGTTAAAGCCGACAGCGCCGTGCAGTTTGGTCTGCCAGTTCGGAACGGAGGTGTAGCGCATCGCGTGAGCGGGCTGCGGGTAAACAAAATCCGTTGCGCCATTATGATCCTTTGTGCGATACATTTCGCCGGCGGCATAATCCTTGGCCGGGTGAATAAGAAACAGCTGGGCCTTAAGGGCGGAGCTGTCCGCGCTGCGGGCCATGATGAATGAACCGTCTGCAGAACATTTGCCGCCAACAATAAAAGTAGTACACATATTCGGATCCTCTTTAAAAAAGTTCACGACATTCTAAAGCCGAGGACCGTTTGAGGGAATACTCAAACTCACTGCTTATATAACAAAAGTGTGAAGATTTTCGACAAATAAAATATTCTCCGCTAAACACTCCGTCCTGGCTTCAGAAACAAATTATTTTGCGGTCTCCTTCGTTGACTGAGCTTTCCTCAGTTTGGATTCCTCTTTAGAAGCGGAGCTCCCACTCGTTTCCACTTTAGTGATACTCATCTGGCAGCAGCACTTCTTTTCGGGTGCAATGAAAATTTTTTTGAATAGAGATTTCAAATCCGACATAACTAATTAACCTAATAGCTGATTGAAAATAAAGCCTGTGGTGCAGGCAACAATAAAAACCGATAACAGAAAGGCGGTAAGCATCTTTTTCGTAAAGATCGAACTCAGTAATGAGACTTCCGGGATACTGGCTCCTCCGCCTCCGATCATCAATGAGATTAAAACACCCGGACCTAAACCGCAGCTTTGAAGAATGGTCGCCGCCGGAATAATTGTTTCGGTCCTTAGGTAAAGAGGAATACCAACGACAGCTGCAACGGGAATACTTAGCCAGCCGGGGATCGAAGAAAGTTTTTGAACCACGGAAACCGGAAGTACTCCGTGTATGACGCTTCCAATGGCAGCGCCAAATAGAAGATACGGAAATACTTTTCTAAGCAAAAGCAAAGAACCAATCAGAGAATTTCGAAGAGCAGTACGGATTTTCTCTCCGGTCGTTCCGCTTAACTCTGCCCAACTGAGAGACTCCTCACTTCCGCCCGTAATATTCACGTCATAGACTTCCTTTTCAAAACCAAGACGCTCCAAGAGAAGACCAAAGAAAACCGCAAAGAAGAAGGTGCACAAGCCATAGAGCACCGCAACCCTAGCTCCGAAGAAAACTCCCATAAGTGTAAGGATCGCAGGATTCAAAATGGGAGAAGAAATAAGAAAGGCTACCGAAGTTGAAAACGGCACTTTTGATTTGATAAAACCCACAAACAATGGGATCGTAGAACATGAACAAAAAGGCGTGACTGCCCCGACAAGAGCTCCGCAAGCCGCCGAAAGCAGTTTGTTTTTCCCTGCATACTGAAAGAGTCTGCTTCTGGGATTTATGAAGTATCTGCCAAGTCCGACTAAAAAGGAAATTGCAAAAAAAAGACCGACAAGCTCAGCGGTCAGCTTTAAAAAGTACAGCAAATAAGACAACATAGATGATACAAATTGCGTTTATGCGTTATCTATACGCATAATTAAACAGGTTTCCTCAGTACAGACTTCAGAGTTTTTTTGTGATTCGGCTCATTGAGATAAAGTCTTTTGAACACTGCAGGAAGCTTTTCAGGCAAGACATTTCAGCAGAGTAAATAATGGAATTGGATTTTTTCTCTGACTTAACAATCTGGGCCTCTTTCAGCACAGCCAAATGACGTGAAACAGTCGGCATTTCCAATTGAACTAAGGCGGCAAGCTCCGTTACAGTTTTTGGTCCTTCAAGCAAAGCTTCAGCCATCATTAACCGTGCAGGGTGACCAATGGCCTTAAATATCTTTGCCTGCCCCTCGTATATTTCAGGAAATTTTGCCATATTTTTTTGCCTCCAAATTACCCCATTCAAAAAAGAACTTTCCTAACTCTTTATAAAATTTATGTGTTGTCTCTTCCGTTAGAAGGCTAGACCATTTTAGGATGAAATTACTCAGGAATTTTTCAAAGAATTCCTGCTTTTCTTCTTCGTCTAATAATTCATACACTTCAAGAACGGGAACAATATGCTCCGGAAGTTCTCTGACATCCTCTTCTATCTCAAATCCCTTGCTCTGCAAATAAGATAAGTAGTCCTCGAGAACATTACTGCCCAGTTCGTTCTTCCAGCACGTTAAGTAGTTTCTTGCCAGCGGCTGCCCGGGACTGAGAAATAATCTGGTGTACTCCAGCAGCATTTCTTCAAAAGCCTGTTTGTCACGAGTCCCCTGGCTATACAGCGCATCTAGAAGACGTGCTTTTTCGGCCAGCCCATCCTCCAAAGATTCCGCGGCTCTATTAAACACATGTAACTCTCTAATTTCGTCGCTTGGCTCAAACAAGCCAACAAGCACAAGATTCAGCGGTGAAGTTTGCATAATTAAACTTAAATCGGACGGAAGAGGCACAAAGCCTCTTCCGTGTTAAAACATCAAATGCTTATCCTCGCGGAGAATACTGACCCATATAAAAGACCTTCGGAGATGTTCCTTTATCTTCCTTGAGCCTCCAAACCTGACCGGACTTCATTTTCTTTGAAATCACAGAATTCGGATCATCTAAATCACCAAAGACTCTGGCCCCGGCAGGGCAAGCGTCCACACACGCGGGATTTAATCCGTTAGATGTGCGGTGGTAGCAGAAGTTGCATTTTTCCACAACGCCCTCTTTTCTCTGCGTAGCGGAATCACCGGCTTTAAACAAATTGGCATAGGCAGGAAGCGCCCCTGCTTTGCGAGCGAGTTCCTGAGCTCCGCCTGTGACACCCTCAATTAGAGTAGGCCTAGTCGAAGCATCTCCTCTCGGATCAACCCCCTTTGGATTAAAACTAATCACCGAATAGGATTTCCCGTCGAGACTTTCTACTCCCAATTCCGCTGCCGAGTAGGGACAGGCATTCTGACAAAGACGACAGCCGATACAGGCTTCATCATTGTGGAGAACGACTCCCTCGGGGCTGATAAACATCGCGCCCGTCGGACAAACCTTTACACACTGCGGATTTTCACAGTGGTTGCACAGCACAGGAATAACTGCCTGAGTAGTATTTGGGAAAGCTCCTTTGGTTTCCTGAAGGAAATCGGCCCAGTTGAAACTCTGACCTTCTCCTCTTGTTCGGGTGTTGTTTTCCGCTTTGCATGCGAGCGCACACGCCCCGCAGGAAGAGCATAAATTCAAATCAATGATCATTCCAAATTTCATTTTTCTCTCCCTGGTTAGATGATTTTGGAAACTTTCTTAATGCTGACTCTTGTAAAACCACCGTTTCTGCACGAGGTTCCGGACAATCTATCGTAGTCATCAATAAGAATCTCATTGTTGTTTCCGCCGCGAGGAACTTTTCCATATTCTTTCGCCGCCACCTGACCGTATGCCCAGTGACCCTGTCCGTAGGCTTTGGCAACCGTTCCCGGCCCTACTCCTTCCCAGACCTTAATCTCTGTAACAATGGTGCCCGCCGGCGACGTAATTTCGACAAGATCATTGTCCTTTAAGCCGAGAGTCTTAGCGTCCGCAGGATTGATCTTCAACACATCTCCCCATGAGCGATCACCAGCGTCGCATTTTTTGAATTCCTGCATCCAAGGAAGGTTCGCAGAACGTCCTTCACGATTTAAGCGGCTCTTGTGATCGATAAACAGGAACGGGAACTGTGCTGCGTCGCCGTGACGCAGAGGTTCTTCATAATGAGGCATCCAGCCTTTAATTCCTCTGGCTGTGTAATGACAGGCTTCAAGGATCTGATCGGGTGTGGAATTGTATTTGGCTGAATGGTCTTCGAGTACTTTTCTTAATGCGCCCGAAACAAATTCAAACTTGCCGCTGGGTGTGGGGAATTTACCGCCCCAATGCTTTTTGTATGCCTGAGGCGCTGAGTTATGCATGCCTTTTTGTCTAAAGTCTTCCCAGCCGTTGATCTGGTCACCGGGGATCGCTTTGGCTCCTTGTTTCCAGCAAGGCGCAGAAGCAATCTTAGTCGTGATTAGCTGGAACTCTTTCTCATTTGTCGGCTTGGCTCCGGTCTCAGGATCCGCAAACTCATTAGCATAGTAGTTCAGCAGAGCCGGCCATCCTTTCTGAGCCAACTTCTCAGCCAAGAGCCATGTAACTTCATTCTCTTCCTGTTTAACATCCCAGATTCTGTTGCAGGTCGGCTGCTGTATTGAAGTCCACGCGTGCATTGAGCCGAAGCCGGTCACTGTACCCATTCCCTCAGCCGCATTAAATGTCGACGGCAGAACGATATCTGCAAATTGTGTCATTTCAGAAGGGAACGGAACCATATGAACGAAGAACGGCACATTAGCAAGTGCTTTTTCCCAGCGCTTACCGTCGGCCGCGGCAAACGGCGTGTTCGTCCACGAACTAATCATGATCTTCACAAAGTCAGGATGGCTGAGCATGTAGTTAGCAATGTTGTTCGTAACAACACCGCTTCCGAGTTTTGCCTTCATTGCGGCAGGCATTTCTTTATCCCCGCGGCCGTCGATTTTCTTGCCTTTACCGTGGGATTTAGCCAGTTCATCTACATACTTATCGGCTGACGGATAACTGCCTTTTAAGGATTTGGCCGGATCATGGGTACCGCCGACATTGTCAACGGATCCTAAGATACCGTTCAATGCATGCACGACCATTGCGGTGTAGGTTCCTCTGGGATTCATGCAGACGCCGGGTCCCATCCAGACAATTACATTGGGTGCGGCTTTACCGAGAGTCCTTGCCACTCTCTTAATCTGTTCAGCGTCAAGTCTGCATTCCTTGGCCGCTCTTTCCGGTGTCCAGTCCTTCGCCTCCTCGTTCCAGTATGTGACTAGACCAAGAGTGTTATTCTCCTTAAAAAGAGCGGGATCGACAGTCTTGCCGGAAACAAATAAGTTTTTCCCGTTTTCAAAGTCGCCCACAAATTCTTTATGCCAGAGTCCTTCTGTGAGAAGAACATGCGCAATTGCGTTAGCGAGGGCTCCATCAGTTCCCGGAAGAATCGGAAGCCACTCTTTTGACTTGGCTGCTGCAGTCGAGAGTCTCGGGTCGACTGTGATTAATGTACCGTTTTTCTGGAGAACACCGAGTTTGGAAATGACATTGGGAACCTGACGATTTGAGGAGAAAGGATCAGTACCCCAGAACACCACGCACTTAGTATTTCCGAGATCATAATCTCTATAGGAGAATAACCCTTGTGTATAACCCGGACCCATTTTTTCAGTCTCTGCACAAAGAGCAGAAGTTGAAAAGTTGTTCGGAGAACCGTAAACCTTAGTTAAAGTTCCATAAAGCAGACCGTGAGAAGTATTTCCGTATCTGCCTTTTAGATAAAGCAGTCTTTCGGGTTCACCGCTATTGCGGAGCTCAATCATCTTGTCTGCGACTATGTCAAGAGCCTCATCCCAGGAAATTGGAACCCATTTAGGATCAACTCCACGGCCTTTTTGCGGATTTGTTCTTTTAAGCGGCTGCTTGATACGATCAGGATCGTAGTTTTCCTGAGGAATCAAATGTCCTCGCGGACAGCAAAATCCATGATTACCTTTGGAATTTTGATTGCCGCGTACACGAGTTGCTCTGCCATTTTGGTTAAAGATTTCAATCGCACAATATTGAGTACATCCTTGGCATGTCGTACCAATCCACTTGCCTTGCGAAGGGCTGCAAGGGAGAGGAAGTCTTTTCACGGACAAACCCTGAGCTTTCAGTAACGGCGAAGAAGCTATGAAAGCAGCACTGCCGACAAGCTGCATGAATATTCTTCTTGTAAGTTTCACGAGATGGTCTCCTTGAAGGAAGAAGTTGGGGTGTTTAGCTAATTTGCTACTTAGCCATATTGCTAAATATATCCCATATCATACCTCTTCAATAGAGCGTTTACCCTAATATTTTCTTACTAATTTAAGAAAGATAAACAAAAAGTAATTTTCCTCAAATGTATTTAATTTGTCCTAAACCTGCACTGATCAGACGCAGTAAATTAAAAACCATGAGATAACTTGTTTCTTTGCGCCTCTGCCGGCTTCTTTAACCCAACAATGGAGAGCTCTCAAACAGGATTTACATTACTCACTTCCCATTGAAAAAAAATCGGACGCGCTAAAATTGCAAAATCTTATATAAGAGGAAGCTGATGACAGCCAATACCAACAAAGCCGGGACCGAATCTATCGTTCATCGCGAAGATTACGCCGCTCCCGACCACAATGTGGAATCCATACACCTTACTTTTGATCTGGTACCGAATCAGACGACCGTCACGGCAAGAATGATTGTTATTCCGAAAGACGATCGTAAAAGCGATGATTTCGTCCTCTACCGCGACGATGTCTCGATGACTTACCTAAAAATCGGCGGAAAAGATTCGCTGCCGGGTCAGTACGCCTTTGTCGCAGATAAACTGATTATTCACGACATTTCAGAACCGACCGAAATCGAAATTCAAACCCGCATCAATCCGCGCACCAATCTGCAGCTCTCCGGTCTCTACATGAGCCGCAATAACTACATCACACAGTGCGAGGCCGAAGGTTTCCGAAGAATCATGTACTTCCCGGATCGCCCGGACGTGCTTGCAAAATACCGCGTCGTGATCCATGCGCCGAAAGACTACAAAGCACTGCTCTCAAACGGCAACCTGATGGAGCAAGGCGAGCTTCTCGACGGCAGAAACTATGCGATTTGGGATGACCCGTTCCCCAAACCCTCTTACCTCTTCGCGCTGGTGGCCGGAAATTTCGTCGCGCAGGAAGAGACCATCAAACTCGCAAACGGCAAGGAAGCACTGCTGCAGATCTGGACAGAACCTTCCAATCAGGGCAAAACAGACTTTGCCATGCAGAGCCTTATTAAGGCCATTCGCTGGGACGAAGAACGCTTCGGTCTGGACCTTGACCTCGATCGGTTCATGATTGTCGCCACCGACGACTTCAACATGGGCGCGATGGAAAACAAAGGTCTGAACATCTTTAATTCCAAATGCGTCCTTGCCGACAGCCGTATTGCTACAGACGAAGACTTTGCGCGCATCGAATCCGTAATCGCGCACGAATACTTCCATAATTGGACCGGTGACCGCGTCACATGCCGCGACTGGTTCCAGCTTTCGTTAAAAGAAGGCCTCACGGTTTTCCGCGAGCAGGAATTTGCGGCCGACATGCTCGGCACTCCGTCCGCGCGCGCCGTTAAGCGCATCCAGGACGTCCGTTATCTGCGCACTAACCAATTCCCCGAAGATGCGGGCCCGATGGCGCATCCGATTCGCCCGGAATCCTACCGACAAATCGACAACTTCTACACCACCACCGTCTATGAAAAAGGCGCGGAAGTGGTACGCATGTACCAGACGCTTTTCGGCAAAGAGGGCTTCCGACGCGGTCTTCTGGAGTACATCAACCGCTTTGACGGAACCGCCGCCACATGCAGCGACTTCTTAACCGCTATGGAAGAATCCAACGGCGAAGACCTTTCGCAGTTCGAACTGTGGTACTCGCAGGCAGGTACGCCGCGTGTCAGCGTCAGCAGCAAATGGGATGAGAACGAAAAAACTCTAACCCTGACGCTGCATCAAAGCAACCGCTCCTTTCCCGGAAGAGCCGCGCCCAAGCCGCTTCTGATTCCGGTCTCCATCGGTATTCTCGGCGACGACGGCAAGGATATCGAACTGCAGCTGCAGGGCGAAGACAATCCTGACGGAACAACACGCACGCTGCTCTTTGATCAGCAGGAACAGACCTGGGTTTTCGAAAACATCAACAGCCGTCCGATTCTCTCGATCGGCCGCGGATACTCCGCCCCGGTTATTTTTGACATCGAATACACGAAGGATCAGCTCGCGTTCCTCGCGAGAAATGACTCGGATCTCTTCAACCGCGCTGAAGCCTTCGATCGTCTGACACTTTTGATGATCGATCAGTACATTCTGGATCTGCAGAAGAAAGGACCGAACCAGGGCCGCGACCATATTCCGGTCTCGGAAGCCTATCTCTTTACGTTCGAAGATATTCTGAACGATGAGTCACTCTCTCCTGCTTATCGGGCTGAACTGCTGAAATTCCCGGACGAGAACTACATCGCCGAGCATCGCATTCTTATTGAGCCGGCGCTTGTACGTGAAGTCTCTGATCAGATTCGCAAGAAGATCGGCACACGTCTTCGCGCAACGCTGGAAGACAAAGTCCAAAAGATGGCGACGCCCGGCGCCTACCGTCCGAATCCGATTGACGCCGGCAAGCGCGCGCTCAAGCATGTCTGCCTGGGCTATCTTGCCTTTGCGGACAACCCAAAAGCAATTCAGCAGATTCGTGCGCTTTACAAGACCGCCAACAATCTGACCGATCAGCTTGCCGCACTCAAAATTTCTGTCGAAGCCTCGCTTCCGATCGCACAGGAACTTTTGAATATGGCGGAAATCGAATGGCAGAGAGAGCCGCTGCTCATGAACAAGTGGCTCACGCTGCACTCCCGTCTGCGCCACAGCCGCGAACAGAGAACCGTCGTGGAAAAGATTCACGCGCTGACTCTGCACGGCAGCTACCAGCCGAAGAATCCGAACTGCATTTACTCTCTGCTTTACGCCTTCTTCCGCAGCGGCGGCCCCGAGTTCCACCGCCCCGACGGTATGGGCTATCAGCTATGGGTGAACAGCGTCCTCTCAACCGACCAATTCAACCCGCAGGTTGCGGCTCGCCTCGCTCGTGTGCTGGAAAACTGGCGCCGCTACGAACCGTCTCTCTCTCGTATGATGTACAAAGCGCTTCGTTTCGTGAATTCCCACCGCGAACTCTCTCCCGATGTTCGCGAGATCATTGAAAATGCGCTTTACGAGCCCGTTTGATATATATTGTGAGTACTTCCTAGTTAGAGGAGAACATAAATTGTCCAAAACCCTACAGCAGTTCCTTGCGGAACAGCTCTCTGCAGGCAATATCGATCAGCAGCTCAGCGACCTGCTTAACGCGGTCGCCGACCTCAGCAAGAACATTAATGACAAAGTCACGCACGGCGCTCTTGCCGGTGTTCTCGGCTTTGCGGGCACTGACAACGTTCAGGGCGAGCATCAGAAAAAACTCGACATCATTACGAACGAAGTCTTCATCGACGGCGTGGAATGGACCGGCTCCATCGCCGCTATGGCCAGTGAGGAAATGGACCATTCCCTCAGCACGCCGGCTGAATTCCGCCGCGGAAAATATCTGATCATGTTTGATCCGCTTGACGGCTCAAGCAATATTGACATTAACGCGCCGATCGGCTCGATTTTCTCGATCTCCGAGGCCCCCGAAGGCAAAGTTACGGACGAAAGCTTCCTTAAAAAAGGCCGCTCTCAGGTCGCTGCCGGCTATGTCATGTACTCTCCTCAGACCATCCTGACACTCACTGTCGGTCACGGCGTCTATATGTTCACGCTGAACCTCGGAACCGGTCAGTACATCCTGACAAAAGAGAACATTCGCATTCCGGAACAGACTCAGGAATTTGCCATCAATATGTCCAACATGCGTCACTGGGAAGCCCCGGTTCAGAAGTATGTCAAGGAACTGCTTGAAGGCGAAACCGGACCGCTTGGAAAGAACTTCAATATGCGCTGGGTTGCGGCGATGGTCGCCGAAGTCCATCGCGTGCTCTGCCGCGGCGGCATCTTCATGTATCCGCGCGACAACCGCGATCCGTCCAAACCCGGCAAACTGCGTCTCATGTATGAAGCCAACCCGATGGCGATGCTGATTGAACAGGCCGGCGGAAGAGCCACAAACGGACATGAAGACATCCTTGATCTGCAGCCGGAGAAGCTTCATCAGCGTGTTGCGGTCTTCCTCGGAAGTAAGGAAGAAGTTGATCGCGTCACAAGCTACCATAAGAACTAAGCGATACTGATTCAGTCACAGCGGGCGGCCCAGGCCGCCCGTTTTTCATCCCGGAAGATCTGAACCTCAGTGACGCTGAATTGAAGTTAGTATTCACTTCTAAATAAAAACCTGCATTTTCATTTCGTTTCTTACATCAATTTCCGGCGCATAGACCTTGGAACCTATGTACCCGAAATGACCGCTTCTTTTTCAAAATTAATATCTCATCACTGAGTCAATAAAAATTTTAAATT
The DNA here is from genome assembly GCF_943193095.1 of Parasutterella muris. Classification (NCBI taxonomy): domain Bacteria; kingdom Pseudomonadati; phylum Pseudomonadota; class Betaproteobacteria; order Burkholderiales; family Sutterellaceae; genus Parasutterella; species Parasutterella muris. Next base: position 33,578 of record NZ_CALPCV010000017.1, read on the forward strand.
CAATACATTACGAATACATTCATCTTAAATATTATTAGCAAATGTGTTCTTTCGATTCGTAATGTAAATCTTCAAAACATATCCCCTCTCGGTCTTCTTATAATCGACTGATTTAATTGTTAAGAGGTCCGCATGCTCCCACTCGACACGGCGCTGAATGATTTGCTGAATCAGCTTTCTTCAACGCTGCCCGACGCCCCCGGCTTACGGGTTTTCGAATCTTCTTTTGCGCTGAACGACAGCTTTGATGCCCTGACTTGGCTCTCAAGCCAGAGCGCCTATCCGCAGTTTTACTGGCAGCAAAGAAGCGGAAGCGAGGAAGCTGCAGTCCTTGGTAAAGCAGTCGCATTCACTTCGCTTGAAGATGCTCAGAAATTTATTCGTCAGTATCCGGATGAAGACATACGTGTGTGGGGACTGAATGAATTTGATCCGTCCCGATCAAGCCTGATTCTGCCTCGTCTGGAGTGGAGACGAAACGGAGAAGATGCAGCTTTACGGCTGACGCTTTTCAGTGAAAATTCTCTGCGCTCTGACAGCGAATTCGCTAAGGCTTATATCGCAGCCCTCAAGTGCGCAAAACCTTTGCCGCCGCTCCAATCTAAGATGATCCGTGAGGAGCATCGACCGGATAAAGAAGAATGGTGCCGTTTAATCAAACTTGCCACCGACACGATCAGTAACGGCAAACTTAATAAAACCGTACTTGCAAGAGCGACCGACCTGCACTTTGAAAAGCCGATCAACCCGGCATCCATGCTGAACGAGAGCAGAAAGCAGAACCTTCACTGCTATCACTTCTACATGGCCTTTGACCCTGACAGCGCCTTTCTCGGTTCTTCCCCGGAAAGACTTTGGCGGCGCATCGGCAAATCACTGCAAACGGAAGCTTTGGCCGGCACCGTCGCAAACCATAATGATGATCAGGAAGCGCTCAGACTTGGCAGATGGCTCATGTCAGATGATAAGAATCAGCGTGAGAACATGCTGGTAGTCAAAGACATCTGTCAGCGCCTTGAAGCTGAATGCGAAAAGCTCGAGGTCCTGCCGGAGCACATTCTCCGCCTGCGCAAGGTGCAGCATTTGCGCAGACAAATTCAAACATCTCTGCATAAAGCCGATGACACGATATGTCTCTATCAGCTCCAGCCGACTGCGGCTGTGGCGGGACTGCCGCGAAATGCAGCACGAGAATTCATTGCTGAGTACGAGCCTTTTACCCGTGAATGGTATGCGGGTTCCGCAGGCTACCTTTCCTTAAAGCAAAGCGAATTCTGCGTTTCTCTGAGATCCGCAAAGATCAGCGGCAATGTCGTTCGTCTCTATGCAGGCGCGGGCATTGTTCCGGGGTCGGATCCGGAAGCTGAATGGATCGAAATCAATAACAAGGCTGCGGGTCTCAAAACCCTGCTTCAGCCTGAACACAAGTAAACAATAATCTGTCATGTCGCTAAGTTCATTTAACCGCCGCTGGGCGTCCGTTATTCTTGAAGCCGTCAGACGTCACGGCGTCAAACATGTCTGTATTGCGCCGGGTTCCCGTTCCACTCCGCTAACTTTGTCTGCGGCAGAAAATCCGGGTTTTACTCTGCACACACATTTTGATGAACGCGGACTCGGACATCTTGCGCTCGGCCTTGCCAAAGCCGGCAAAGATCCGGTCGCTGTCATTGTTACCTCCGGCACCGCGGTCGCAAACTTGTACCCGGCTCTTATTGAAGCCGGGCTCACCGGAGAAAAACTCGTCCTGTTAACCGCGGATCGCCCGCAGGAATTGATTGACTGCGGCGCAAATCAGGCTATCCGACAGATAGGAATATTTGCGTCGCACCCGGCTCGTTCTCTTTTTCTTCCGAGCCCGACTGAGCGGATTTCAGCTCGATGGCTCGTCTCTTCCATTGATGACGCGATGGGAACGCTGCATGCGGGAGCTGTACACATCAATTGCCCGTTTACGGAGCCCCTTTACGGAGAAATGGACGACACCGGTCTTAGCTGGCAGCAAAGCCTCGGAGATTGGTGGACCGATGACAAGCCTTGGCTTCAGGAAGCTACTCCGATCGAAGTTTTCAAGGAGCGTGACTGGCCGCTCATTCGTCAGCAACGCGGCGTGGTCATCGCCGGCCGCATGAACGCAAAAGACGGTGTAAAGGCGGCGCAGTGGGCACAGACTCTTGGCTGGCCCTTGATTGGCGATGTGCTCTCTCAAACGGGCCAGCCCCTGCCTTGCGCAGACCTTTGGCTCAGCAACCCAAAAGCCGTAGAAGAACTCAACCAAGCCGAAATTGTGATTCAGCTCGGAAGCGGACTCACCGGAAAACGCCTGCTGCAGTGGCAGACTAAATGCGCGCCGAAAGAATATTGGATCGTTGATCCAAACTGCGGCAGACTTGATCCTGCACAGCATCGGGGGCGCCGAATCATCGCAGATATCAGCCGCTGGCTGGATCTGCATGAGGCTGAACCCGGAGCGCCTTGGTATAAAGAATGCGTCCAATTATCCAAAGAAACCGCAAAAATTGTGGAATCAAAGTGCGTCGGTTTCGGAGAAGCTCAGCTTGCGCACCGAATCGGCAAATATCTGCCGGAAAACGGACAGTTCTTTGTTGGCAACAGCCTTATCGTGCGGCTCATTGACGCGCTTGGGCAGCTCCCCGCCGGATATCCGGTGTACAGCAATCGCGGCGCAAGCGGCATCGACGGCTTGATTTCCACTGCGGCTGGCGTTCAGCTCGCCACGGGCAAGCCGACGCTTTCGATCGTCGGTGATCTCTCCGCGCTCTATGACGTAAACTCTTTGGCGCTGCTGCGGCACGCAACCGCACCGTTTGTTCAGATCATCGTGAACAACAACGGCGGACAGATATTCTCGCTTCTTCCGACGCCTCAGGCAGAAAGAACCCGCTTTTATCAAATGCCTCAGGATGCGGATTTCGCGCACGCTGCCGGCATGTTCTCTCTTAGATACTGCGCCCCTAAATGCCGGGAAGATTTAGAAACCGCGCTCGCTGAAGCTTGGAAAATTCCGGCCGCAACAGTTATAGAACTTAAAGTCAATGAAACCGAAGGCGCTCAGATGCTGAGAAGCCTTCTTAAAGAAGTCAGCCGCTTATGATTCTCAGCGCTCAGATTAAAGAGGGACAGTCGGGGCGACCCTGGCTTGTCTTTCTGCACGGTTTCTCGGGAGACCGTCGCGAATGGCAGCCGATCGGAGCGTCTTTTTGCGAACATCCGCAAATGTATATCGATCTGCCGGGCCATGGCGGTTCTTCAGGAATACACGTGAACGGGTTTGAGGACACCGCCCTGCTCATACGTCAGACTTTGGCGCACTATGGTGTGCGGGAATTTTTTCTCATCGGATATTCTCTTGGCGGGCGCATCGCGATGTTTACTGCCTGCAAAGGATTGGTTGGTCTTAAAGGACTAATTGTAGAAGGCGGCCACCCCGGCCTGCAGGACCAAGAAGCAAAAGAGCAGCGGCGCCTATCCGACCAAGCTTGGGCTAAGCGGTTCCGTTCGGAGCCCCTGCCGAAAGTTTTTACCGACTGGTACCAACAGCCGGTTTTCAGCTCTCTGACTCAAAAAGAGCGAAGCGCGCTTATCGCTTTGAGAAGCCGCAATAACGGAGAAACTTTAGCAGCGATGCTTGAATCCGCATCGTTATCAGCTCAGCCGGATCTGCGGCAGGAGCTGAAAAACAGAACTTTCGCCTTCCATTACCTTTGCGGCGAGAAAGACGCAAAGTTCCGAGCGCTTGCTAAAGAGCTCTGTTCTGATGTCAGAGTCATCGAGAACGCAGGACACAATGCTCATCGAGAAAATCCCGAAGCCGTCGCAGAAGCGCTTGCCGACATTCTTCGTTCGTAACGGACCGCTCATCATGAATTCTCCAAAAACAAATCGTACAGCGCGCGTTTATAAATGGCAGATACCTATGGATGTGGGTGTTGCACTGCGCGCCAAACGAATCAGCTGCCGAGAGGGCCTTTATATTGAGCTTCGGTCTGAAGATCGCTGCGGATGGGGAGAAATCAGTCCGCTTCCCGGATTCAGCGCCGAATCCCTTGAAGAGGCTCAGGACGCTCTGCTTTGCTGGACAAAGCTGTGGCTGAGCGGCGAAGAAGAACTGCCGAAGCTCCCATCTGCGGCTTTCGGAATCAGCTGTGCGCTCGCAGAACTCAACGGCACGCTTCCCATGAAAGCAGACTACCGTACGGTTCCGCTTGGAGGCTGCGAGACAGAAAAGCTGGTTAACAAACTTGCCGGCGCCAAAGGAGAAAAAAACGCGAAAGTCAAAGTCGGTTTCTCTGGCGCCGCCAATGACGGGATCACTGTCGATACAGTACTTCACGCTGTTTCGGACGTACGCCTGAGGCTTGACGCCAATCGATCATGGACGCTTAGTCAGGCGCTTGACTTCGCTCAGAACATACGGCCGCATTATCGGGAGCGAATCGCCTTTATAGAAGAGCCTTGTCAGAGCCGGGAAGAATCGCGCATCTTCGCGAGACAGACCGGGATTGCGATTGCCTGGGACGAAAGCCTGCGTGAGTCGGACTTTACATTCGATTCGAGCGATATCGCCAAAGCGGTCGTCATCAAGCCGACTCTGACCGGCAGTTTAGAAAAAATTAAAAGTCAGACCGAAGCCGCCCGAAGGCTTGGCATGACGGCTGTGATCAGCTCTTCACTCGAATCGAGTCTCGGACTCACTCAACTCGCCCGCATCGCAGCGTGGCTCACGCCAAATACTATCCCCGGGCTCGACACGCTTAACCTTATGCAGTACCAGCAGATTCGTCCGTGGCCGCAAAGCACTCTTGAATTAGTTCCCGCAGAATCGCTGCAGCGGCTGCTTTAAAGACAGAAAGCAAAACCGCCGTTCTTCGCATTCAGCGGAGCAAACGGCGGCAGTCAACAGCCGGAAGAAACCCGGCTGTCAAAATTTACGGCGTTATTTACTGATCAGAATCTTTGTAATCTTGTCGTCCATTGTGTCCAGGGAGCCGGTAATCGAGTTGCTGAGATCTTTATTTGCGTTCGAGATTTGATCCTGAGTGTCTTTAAAAGCGCTCAGAATCTTATTCTGGTTCTCTGTCAGACGCTGCTCTGTCTGAGCCAGTACATCTCTCTGCTCCTGAGTCCATTTCTGCCACTTAGCCTCGAAATCCGCTTTAACGTCGGAAAGACGGGAGTCTTCACTGTCGGAAGCAAGTTTGCGCTGAGATTCCAGCTCTTTTGTGAGTCTGCGCATGGTCGCAAAAGCTCCGGTCTGCTGTGCAAACAGACAATAGAGAACGATTAGGAACAAAATCGCAAACCAGAACAGCAGCATCAGCGTCAAAGGAGCCTTCGCTGTAGTGACTATTAAATCGACATCAACCGGTGCGTTCACTGCGGTCCAATTGAGAAAAGTGAATCCGGCACCGAGCAGAAATACAACGAGCAGAACGATATAACGCATGTGAAATCCTTCAGATCAGTTATCTATTTGTAACTAGTCTAATCCATTCCTCAACGGCACATGTAAACGCGATGCCTAAATGAGTGCAATAATTAAAAAAGATTTTTTGGAGAAATATAGATGAAAACTGATCCGCGTTTTCCCAAGCTTCACATCGTCGATCATCCTTTGGTCACCCACAAACTCAGCACGATGCGTGAAAAGAAAACTCCTTCTAATTCTTTCCGCCAGCTTCTGAGAGAACTTACTTATTTAATCGGCTACGAAGTCACACGCAACCTGCCGATGGAAGTCCGTACGATTGATACACCGCTCGGAAAATGCAAGGCGAGTTTCCTTGCCGGGAAAAAGCTGGTCATTGTTCCGATTCTGCGTGCCGGTCTCGGCATGTCTGACGGTCTCCTTGATTTAATGCCTTCCGCACGCGTCGGCCACATCGGCCTCTATCGCGGTCCCGATCATATGCCGGTTGAATACTTGGTTAAGCTGCCGTCCAAACTGGACAAGCGTCAGATTATTCTTTGCGACCCGATGCTCGCGACAGGCAACTCCGCTGTCGCTGCGGTTGACACACTGCTCAAACGCGGTGTCTGCCCGGAAGACATTAAATTTGTCGCCTTAGTTGCCGCACCTGAAGGTGTTGAAACCTTCCAGAAGGCACATCCGGAAATTGAGGTTTTTGTGGCCTCTCTTGATGAAAAATTAAATAAGAACGCCTACATTGTTCCGGGCTTAGGCGATGCCGGCGATAGAATCTTTGGCACCAAATAAGTGCATAAATATTAGTTTCTAGGTAAAAACCCTTAATTTAAAAACGAATTAAGGGTTTTATTTTGTCTTTTATCAGTTTTAGGCAAAAATTTAGGCGACTTTTAACGTGCTCTGGCGCATGATACGTTCAGTCGTTGAGACAATAATTTCACCCAAATATTAAGGTTTATCATGTCCGATGAATTTAAAGACGTATCTCACCTCTACAAGGTGACACCTTCTGCTAAGACCGTGATTGACGGCGAAGACTTAGTAGAGACAAAACAGAAATCTAAGGCTTATGCCTGGTGCGACGTTCTCCAGTCTGTCACAGGCCTTATCCTTGGTCTGTTCCTGTTCTGCCACATGGCTTTCACCAGCTCCATCCTGCTGGGCAAAGACACCTTCTGGTCTCTGGTTTCTTTCACCGGCGGCTACTTCATTGACGGTGTTGACCACCTCTGGATGCACGTTGTATTCGTAGGATTCATTTTCATCCTCGTTATCATTCACGCCATTCTGGCTCTTCGTAAGTTCCCGAGCAACTACAAAGCCTTCCGCATTATGCGCGGCCACTACAAGCTGCTCCGTCACACTGACACCACAATGTGGTGGGTTCAGTTCATCACCGGTGTGATCCTTACAGCTCTTGTTTTCCCGCATCTGCTTCCGATGCTCATGAACCCGGGCGCTATCGGCCCTTATGGCAGCGGTCTTGAGGTTTATCACTCCTGGCTGTGGGTCATCTTCCTGTTCCTCATCGTTACAGAACTTCACGGCATGATCGGTCTCTATCGTCTGTGCATGAAGTGGTGCGGTCCGTCCAACGCTACACGCAGCTTCCTGCGCAAGCTTCTCTACGTTGTCATCGTTCTCATGATCGCTATGGGCTCCTGCACAATCATGGGCTTCTACAACGCCGGCGAAGAAGCTTCCAAGCTTGATCCGGAAACACACTATGTTCCGGGCTGGCTCCAGACTCCTCAGACTCAGCCGTATCCGAGCTGGTGGCCTGACCGTCTGAAGAAATAATCAGATATAGGTTCATCTCCTATAAGGGCGTCGCAAGGCGCCCTTTTCTTATGCCTGCTGTCTATCTTGTCTCACAAGCAACTAACGCACCTTCAAGCTAATGCTACGATCTACATCTCGAGACGACCTCAACCATCTCAAATCTGCTCACTAGTTTTCCTTCAAACAAAATAAAAGTGGACGGCAGTGACGGTACGAATTGAAAGGAGACGATTGCATCAAACAACGTTTTAGAACTTGTAGCTCTATCCATAACACAATCCGCTTTTCAATACTCCTTTACCACAAAAAATAATTTTCAAATGCTTATAAATGCACGCTTAAAAAACGCGTCGTACAGATGTTTGTGATTTCTTGCGATTCTAAGTAGGGCTTTGTTTTTTTAATTTATCCTGCCGTTTATTTTTTATCATTCAATAAGAAGCCAACCTCTTCTTTAGGTATTAATCCGTACTTATAACGATTACACCGGGATCGCATTTCCCCTTATATCCCTTACCCGGACAATTCACTAAAGCACATCCCGAGGGTTGTATTTATTTAAGTCCCTTCGATTCAGAATTTACCCATCGAGGAAAGAGTTAGGAGGCGTCCTATTTAATTTCAATTGCAGCAAGGAAGTTCAGCAGAAACCTTTCACATCAATGGAGTAAATAATGCTTAGAAGAAATTTATTTAAAACAGCAGCAACAGTCGCAGGATCAAGCTTGTTATCTACAGTCCCTGCAGCGCTCGCCATGGAAGCGGGGAAACGGCCTTTACAGGCAATCGCCTTGTGCGCCATCGAGCTTCCTCCGGAGGAGTTCGCTAGTCAGGCTAAAAAAGCCGGCTATGAAATGATGGGACTTAGAATTCATCCCATTGTTCCCGGAGCCCTTGCTCATGAATTTAAAGCCGGTACAAAAGAAATCAAAGCATTCAAACAGTACCTTGCTAATACGGGCATCACATTGCACGGCGTCGATGGGTTTGCCATCAACTCTGATACTAACCCTGCTGAATTCCACTCTGTGATGGACGCCTGTGCGGAGCTGGGTGTTAAAAATTTGACACTCTGCGGAGATGCCCCCAATAAAGAAAAGTTCGCTCGTGTTCTGCAGGATATGGCTGATTATGCTGCACCAAGAGGATTCAATATCGACGTTGAATTCATGATCTGGAGAACTGTAGGTACTTTGGAACAGGCTTATGAACTTGTGAAATTGGCCGACCGTAAAAACTGCACCATCGCTGTTGACGCTCTGCATCTTTATAGATCAGGTGGTTCACACAACGACCTTGATAAAATTCCGCAGCAGTATTTAGGCGAAATTCATCTTTGCGACGCGGTTATCAATGGTCCGATTGACAAGAAGCTTGTTGCTGCACAGCGCGCCGGACAGCTTAAAGTCGAATCGACATCCGGAACCCCAAAAGGTTTTGAAGGAGTTGTAAGAGAAGCTCGCGAAGGCCGACTCATCCCCGGTGTTGGCGAACTTCCGCTGGTTGAATTCCTGCGCCATATGCCGGAAAGACCGATAGGCGTCGAAGTACCGTTACCTGGTTATCAGACACAAAGAGTATTCGACTTAACCTATAAATACAGTCAGGACCTGCTCCGGCAGCTTTAAAAGTTAGTCCTCATCTGGGATAGGTATTATGGAAAATAAGCCTCGCACAAAAACGGCGAGGCTTATTATTCTGCAAGCGACATAGCTGAAATTCTCTACGTAAAAGTCCTTTTTCTGCCATTGAAAAGAGCTGCCAATCAACCGACGGCAGCTCCCTTTCTTATTAGCTCAGGAAATTAAATTCCGTTCACTTTCTTAGCAATACCAACATACATGCCTAACGCAGTCTTCAAAGCGTTTTCGTCAATGTCGAATGTGCTCTGATGATGACCTGCGGCTCTGTCCGCACCACAAATGAAGAATGCGGCTTTACCGCCGTGCTGCTGGACTCTTCTGCCGAGAATCGAAATGTCTTCAGAGCCGCCAAAGTTTCCGTCGGGAATAATCTTCTCAACACCTTCAGTTTCTTTAGCAACTTCAGCAATAAGCTCGCTCAGCTCAGGATCGTTTGTAAAGTCAACAGCGGCACCCATCTGGGAAATTTCATAAGAAACGCCGAAACCCTTGGAAATGCCTTCCAAAATGTTCATAACCTGCTCGGACATATAGTCGTTGATCGAACTGGTTTCACCGCGAACTTCAAGCGCCATGTGGGCGGAGCTCGGAATCACGTTGCGGCCTTCGCCGGCACGAAGCGTACCGATGTTAATGCGAGTCATGCCGCCGCCGTGACGAGGAATACCAAGCATCTGAACAACGGCATTGCAGGCTGCAGCCAGTGCGTTATGGCCGGCATTCGGCTCTTTGCCTGCGTGAGCGGGCTGACCTTTGAATGTCACGTCATACTTGGAAGTGCAGAGCAGACCATATGGAGCGGCAACAATTTCACCGGAATCGGCCATGAACGAAATATGGCTTCCAAAGAAAAAGTCTGCATCATCAACAATACCGGAGGCGGCAACGGCTGAAGCGCCGCGAACGCCTTCTTCAGCAGGCTGGAAAACGAATTTAAATTTGCCTTTGAGCTGGTCCTTGTGGTCAGCAATCCAGTGAGCAAGCGTCAGGCCGATGGAAGCATGCGTATCGTGGCCGCAGGCATGCATATAACCGTCATGCTGGCTTCTGAAGCCTTCTTTATTCGGTTTGTGTGCGGGATCGTCCGTTTCACGAACGCATACACAGTCAATGTCAAAACGGAAGGCGGTCGTAGGACCTTCGCGGCCTGTGTCAAGCACACCGACGCAGCCGGTATAACCGCCCATTTCTTCAATCAGCTTGGGATCAGCGCCTCTTTCGAGCGCGTTCTTGATACCGAGATCAACCAGCTTCTGATTGCGGCCGAAAACCTGTTCAGGGTTAATTACCTTGGTTCCGACGAGAACTTCATAACCGTAAGCCTGGAGCTTCTTCACAATGTAGGAAGTTGTCCAAAACTCAGTCCAGCCTTCTTCGGGCCACTGGTGAAGTTCTCTGCGCTGCTCGATAAGCTGTGTGTTGTAATCGGTCATGGTGTAGGTATCTCCTCTATTCGTTGATGCGCAGCCGATATGAGTCAGATGCGCAGGTAAAATGCGCTTGCAGACGACTGATTTTTAATGGTTTTATCAAACCAATACGGGATGTCATAATAAATCATCCCTAATCACAGAAACGTCCGTAATTTGAACCCGCTGCGGCTCTTGCCGAAGCGTCGCATTGAAGGTTTATTCTATAAGCGGGATACCTATATTGCAATAAAAAATTAATACCAAAAGGCGCCGAACCACGAGGTTCGGCGCCTTTTTGTTAACTATTCAGCGGGTCCTGATTAAACCATGATCAGAGCGAGGGTGAAAACACCGACGATCATCGGAATCGCTGTACGTTTAACCAGCTGCATCGGCTGAACCATAGCAAGACCGGAGATCAGAATCACAACGCCGGCAATCGGGGACATTGTACGTCCGAGAGAACCGGAGATGAGAGCCAGAGCACCGAGGTTCGGAACCTGCATGCCGAAGTCAGCAGCGTGCGGTGTAACCGCTTCGTTGAACGCGAAAGTTGCAGCGTCGCCGGAACCGGTAATAACAGCAAGGACGAACGGGCCGATAGAACCACCCCAGCGAGCGAGTTCGTTGGAAGCCTTGAGCGCTGTAACGAAGGCGTCAATCAGGCCGGCAGTACGCAGACCGGCAGCGAAGACACCGGCGGCAATGATGATGCCCATCACAGAGCCATAACCGTCGCCCATACCGCGGAAGAATTCTTTGGAGAACTTCTGAGGATCGGTCCAGGAAACAACCAGTGTGAAGATGGCGCCAAGGACCATAGCCTGAGCAACACCCATCTTAAGAGCGGGAACCCAAGAGTTGCCGACAACAAGAATAATAAGCGGAACCAGCGGAGCCAGAGCCTTGAGCGGATTGATCTTGGTAATTTCAGAACCGCCTTCCTTGGCTTCATAAGCAGTAAGCTCTTCAGCTGTAGGTTTGTTGTCGCGGAGAACCAGGCAGACGATCGTAATACCGACAAGACCGATACCCATCATGATGAGGGAGAACGGTGTGTGCAGAGCGATAAAGTCCATAACACCCATGTTCGAAATCTTCGAAACGAAGTTGTTATGAGACATACCCGGAGAGAGAATAGATCCGTAAGTACCCATCAGAACGGCAGCGCCTGCGGCGGCTGGACGAATACCGGAACGAATCATAACCGGAATGAATGTCGCGCCTACAGCAGCGGCACAGCCGGCAGCGGAAGGAATCGCGATATTAACGAAGAAAGTAACCACAGTACAGGCCGGGATCAAGAGAATTCCAAGCTTCTTGAGCGGAGCGGCCAGCAGAGAGACTAAATGACGGTCGCAGGAAGTGTGTGTAACCACAAAAGCAAATCCCATCGCACCGCAGATTGCCATGATCAGACTTGCATTGGTCATGCTCTTTGCGAACTGATCCAGTGCTGCCATCGGCTTCATAGAGATGCAGCAAAGAAGTAAGCCGGCTGTAAAGAGGACCAAGCGTGTTTCATAGCGCTTAATCAGGCAGTAAACCGTTGCGATAACAACGACGACTGCAATCCAGGCAGTAATTGACATTGAAAAACACCTTAAAAATATTAGATTTCCCCTTTTGTCAGCTACCTGACAAAAGGGCCTTCTCCCCGACAGAAATAGGCATTCCTGTCGGTTGCTAGTCTCACACAATACGTTTTTTTACGTAATGAGGTAAACCCTTACAAAAATGTAAATGTCGAGTTTACTCAAATATTGGCTTAATGACATACCTATAGGTCTGCAGGTAAACTTTGCCCCTATACAAAACCATTACCAACCAATCTGATTAAGGAGAATCTTTTCATGTCTACAGATTTCCAGCGTGAAGGCCTTGAATTCGCGCAGAAGTGTTTTGACGATGTTCGTGCAATGTCGCTTGACAGCCAGGGCGTATCCCGCCAGGGCTACAGCGAAGTAGAAACTCAGGTTCTTGAGTACTTCAGAAAAATCGGAGAAGAACTCAGCCTCGAAATTTCTGAAGACAAGGCCGGCAACGTCTGGATGACCGTCCCAGGTAAAAACCGTGATCTGCCCGCCTTGGTCAGCGGCTCTCATGCCGACTCCGTTCCTCAGGGCGGAAACTTCGACGGTCTCGCCGGCATCGTTGCCGCTCTCTGCGTCGCCCGCTGGATGCGCAAAACCAACTATCAGCCCGAAAGAGATTTCACCGTCCTGATGATGCGCATGGAAGAAAGCTCTTGGTTCGGCAAGTGCTATGTCGGCTCGCTCGGCATGACCGGACAGCTCACCGACAAGGACCTCGCTCTGAAACACCGCACAAGCGGCAAGACTCTTGCGGAAACCATCAAAGCCTGCGGCTTTGATCCCGATGCGCTGACAACCGGAAAACCTGTGGTGGACCTCTCCAAGATGGCCGCCTTTATTGAACTTCATATTGAACAGGGCCCAACACTGGACTCTTCCGATACCCTGCGCGCCGGTATCGTGACGGGAATCCGCGGAAACGTCCGTCACAAAAACATTCGATGCGTCGGTCAGACCGCTCACTCCGGCGCCGTTGACAAACAGTTCCGCCATGATGCTGTTCTGGCATTTGCTGAACTGGCCTACCGCATGGACTGTCTCTGGGACGAATGGCTGAAGGCAGGACACGACCTCGTATTCACGATCGGTGTCGTTCACACCGCGGCAACTTCCGCAATCGCGGTTGTTCCGGGCGAAGTCACTTTCTGTGTCGACATCCGTTCTCTCTCTCAGGAAACCCTTGACGGATTCCACGCGGTCCTGGTCAAAGAAGCCGAAGAAGTCGCCAAGAAACGCGGCGTTAAATTTGAGTTCGACGGACTGATCTCGAGTAAACCGCTCGCCATCCATCAGGCGCTCAGAGAGCATCTCTCCAAAGCCGCCGCCTCGCTCTTTTCGAAGAGCGCTCCACGATTGCGCGTGAACTGCATGATTCCATTGCTCAGTCGCCCGCATTCTCCCGAATTCAAATCGCTCGCCTGAGCACAGAACTTCACAAAGGAACGGTAAGTCCGGAAGTTGAAAGCATTCTTGATGAGCTCAAGCTCGGCGTCCAAACCGCCTATCAGCAGCTGCGCTCCGTGCTGACCACGTTCCGACTGAAACCGAAGTCATCCGATCTGAAACAGAACATCCTCTCTATTCTGGACGAGTTCAAGGAACGCGACGGCTTCCATTACACCACTGATGTCGAGCTTCAAAGCTTTGAGCTTGACGCAAACAAACAAATTCATCTCCTGCAGATTCTTCGTGAAGCCCTGACCAACATAGAAAAACACGCCAGAGCCGACCAAGTCTTCGTCACGCTTCGCCCGATCGCATCAGGAAAGTTCCGCCTCGT